>CAJXKU010000074.1 GCA_913055945.1 uncultured Lentisphaerota bacterium
ACAAGCAAGTGCCTCCGGGATACCTGAAGGTTTGTAGTACCGCCTTTAGGCGGTCTGCTGAATTCTTAAAGGCGGCGAGTCTCATACTGGGGTAGCCGATGGCTGCACCGGCGGTCAGGCTCGTAGGAGACTTTCAGAGCTCACTCACGCAACATAGCGTGAGTTTAAGTTCTGTAGGCCCGAAGCCCGCGCTCATAGAAGCCCAGGGTGGAGGTCCGCGCCCAACGGGCGTGGAACGCAACCCTGGGTACAGAAGATGCCGTAATAATCGTGCGCTGTAAGCGCACCTCAGTCGTCCCGACCTTTTGAGCGTCGAGACCAGCCGCGAGCTGAGGCCGCGGTCGGCGAACGCGGCCTACCGACAAACAAAAGCCGGCAACAAAGAGGATACCGGCGTGCGCCCTGTGCGAGTACTTCTCAGCAATTCCACCCTGGGCTGAAGTAGATAGCCGTGTCCGACATTGACTTCAACATTGAATATTCAAGATTCAAGGATTCAAAATTTATTAACTGTCTCCCCCTGGGGTGTCAGGGCGATTTCGCCGGCCGGGGGGTTGGCTCGTCGCCGCCAGCCAATCAACCAACGGGACATCCGCCGGCGCGAATTCATACTGCCAAAGTTCTTCGGGGCTAACCCACGCAGTCCGATCATGAACTGTTTGCGAGGGCGTGCCCTGCTTGAGGAAAACCCAGTAGGCGGAAAGTATTACCCGAGCATGATCGTACGAGTACTCGCTGTCAGCAAAATGCTCGACCACCCCCACCTCAACCCCGAGTTCTTCCCGCATTTCCCTTTTAAGGGAGGCTTCCGGGGTTTCACCCGGCTCGATTTTTCCGCCGGGAAATTCCCATTTTCCGGCAAGCTCTTCGCCGGCAGCCCGGCGAGCAATAAAAAGGTACCCACCATCCACCAACAATGCTGCAGTGACATGTTTTCCCGGGAGATGTTTACCGGTCATAACGAACCTCAATGAATTCGACGCCCAGAAACTGAGTTCCCTTCACCGCATAACTCACTGCGGCATGTGCGTGAGTTCTGCTTCAACCGGATTTTCTACAAACCCGGCACTTACTTTCCGAGATTGTATAAGGCTTTCAATGCAAACCAAAGAAATATAACCCTTTCAGGCGAATCACTACATGCCGAATGATCACCTTCGCTGACCACTTTCTATACGACAGCTGCAAGGCTGTCTTTGGGCTGCGCTACGTTTTATGTAGCACGCAACATAAAGTGAGCTCTGAGCACCTGATCAGGCATCCGGCTTGTCATGAAAACCGGGGGATACGCTTGAGTTCCGGGGCATGGACGTTCACCTGATGTGTAATCCGCTCATGCCATCCGCTGTTCAGGCGCGAATCGCGATATAGATTACAAGGATCCGAACGTTCTCGGCAGCGCCGCAATAATACCGTAATTCGTCAATACAGCCACTGGAGAAATGTTACGTGTTGTCTACCGCACAATCCCCCACCCATGTATTTTTTATCAGCCTCGGATGCGCCAAAAATCTCGTTGACACGGAAGTTATGTGCGGGAAACTCGCCACCGAGGGGTTCCTGCTCACAGATGATCCGGAAACGGCAGACATTATGATCATCAACACGTGCGGCTTCATTCAGGAAGCTCGCCGTGAAGCCGAAAGCGAAATCGAGGCTGCACTGGCGTGGAAGCGCGCGGCCGAGGACCGTTTCCTGGTGGTCACGGGCTGTGTCCCGCAACGAGACCCGTCCAGCATTCTCGAGCAGTATCCGGAGGTTGACCTTTTCCTCGGGGTAGACGACATTCCCGATGTGCCTACCCACCTTACAAATCTCATACAGGGACGCTGCAAAGAACAGAACCGCGTTCGCAGCAAACCGCCGTCGTATGTCTATGACCATACGGTTCCGCGTCTGCAATTGACACCTTCGAGCTATGCTTATCTCAAAATCGCCGAAGGCTGCAGCCACGGCTGCCGATTCTGCAGCATCCCCCGTATTCGGGGGCCTCGCCGCAGCAGGCCGCAGACCTCAATTGTTCAGGAAGCCAAGCAACTGCTGTCTCAAGGGGTGCGCGAATTGAACCTGATCGCGCAGGATACAACGAGTTACGGAAAGGACCTGGACAATTCCGGCGAGGACCTGCCATCGCTTTTAGAACAATTGGACAGGCTGGAAGGTGACTTCTGGGTTCGCGTGCTCTACACACATCCGGCTTATATCGGCGAACGATTGATTCAGACATTTGTTGACACGGACCACCTGGTTCCCTACATCGACGTGCCTCTGCAGCATATCAATGATCAGGTACTGGTCACAATGGGACGTCGTTTCGACGGAACTTCGACCCGGCGTCTGATTGAATCCCTACGGGACAGAATACCGGAGCTCGCCCTGCGTACCACGTTTCTGGTCGGCCATCCCGGAGAAACAACGGAGGCCTTCGAGGAGCTGTACAACTTTGTGGCGTCCACTGCGTTTGAGCGGCTCGGGGTCTTTACCTTCTCACCCGAACCGGGCACACCTTCCGCGGAGCTGCGCGACGAAGTTGTTCCGCCGCAGACAGCCGAAGAACGACGCGAAGCACTTTTATCCCTGCAACAGGACATTTCACTGGAACACAACCGGGAACTTCTGGACACTGAAGTTGACGTACTGGCCGTGTCAAAGCACGAAGACGGACGCTATGTGGGGCGGACATATGCGGACGCACCGGAAATAGACAACTTCGTCTATTTCACAGGCGATGACCATTGCCTCACTCGAGGTTTCAACCGAGTCCGCATCCATACAGCCTATCCGTACGATCTGGAAGGCGAAAGGAGGAAATGAGGCGCTCTTTCAGAGCGCAATATTCTTTTGATATCCGGGGTCAGGGTTCCATTCCGGCCCCGCACAGCGGACCGGAATTCCACCCTGAACTATGAAATGAAGTCGGGCCGTTGGCCTTCGATTATACAACTACGCAAGAGTCTTCGGACGTTGTCCGGCGGGTTGGCTCGTATGCGAACTGCGTTCAGCGTGTCAAACTGCGTCTCTGGAATAGAAATTGCGCTCTTTTTCTGTGTGAAGAACGACACCGGTGTAGAATCCATGGCCTTTTAGGTTGAAAAGACGGGACTGGTAACCATGGCTGACAGTGGGCAGGACAACGCAAATAAAACAGAAGAACCCACAGAGAAGAAGAAGCGCGAAGAGCGCCAGGAGGGAAACGTCCTCAAGTCCGAAGAAGTTAATTCGGTTATCCTGCTGTTGGGCGGATGTCTGTTCCTCGCCGTTGCTGCCCCTTGGTTGAAGGAAATATTCAGCCAGGTATTCGCAAAAATTACCATCATTGATTGCACACACACATGGACGGCGAAAGAATTCGAAATGGCGGTATACAGGGCCATTGCGATCGTTGCGCCTGTGGTGGGCGCCTCCTTCGGTGTTTTTGCGACGATGGGGGCGATTGCATGCTGGTCGCAGACCGGCCCCTTCCTTGAAATCAAGCCCTTAAAACCAAAGTTAAGCCACCTTAGTCCTGCCAAAGGCGTCAAGCAGATATTACCCACGCCGAAGAACATGTTGAAGTTGGTCTTAACCATCACAAAAATTGTAATTATTGTGGGGTTGATGTATCTGGCCGTTCGGGGGGAGATTAAAACCCTGGTGATTCTTCCGCTTCAGACTTCAGTCGGGAAATCGGTGGCCTGGTTCCTTAAGTTTGCCGTTTTGATCGTGGTCAAGATTCTGCTTGTGTTCGTTGTCGTTGCGATTATCGATCTTATTTATCGCTGGAAAGAACGGCACGATAAGATGATGATGTCGAAACAGGAAGTAGACGATGAACACCGTAATACGGAAGGCGACCCGCAGGTGAAAAAGCAGCAGAAGCAGAAGATGCAGGAAATGAGCCTGTCCCGGTTGGTCTCTGAAGTCGGTGAGTCGGACGTGGTGTTGTCGAACCCTACACATGTAGCAGTAGCACTACGTTACAGTGTCGGAGATCATGCGCCGCGCGTTATGGCAAAAGGTTTACGTAAAAAAGCGTTGCGGATCAAAGATATCGCTCGAGAACAGGGGGTTCCCATCGTCGAAGAGCCTGCGCTTGCCCGAGGTCTTTATCGACACACGAAGATGGGGGGCTACATCACTTCCCGTTATTTCAAAGCCGTTGCAATGGTGCTGGCACGATTACAGCGTGAAGGAATACGTGACTTTTCGAAAGCAGCGCAACAAAGCAACTGAAGGTTGGACATCCGATGGCGGAACGACTCACAGTCCCGAAACTCAATGCAGACGTGATCTTCGCAGCGCTCCTGTGCGGTGTGCTGGTGGTGTTGCTTATACCTCTTCCTCCCCTCCTGCTTTCGATGCTGCTTGTGTTTAATATCTCCGTGGCTTTGTTTATCCTTATGATTATGTTTTATCTCGACGATGCGCTGAATTTTTCCTCTTTCCCTGCGTTATTGCTTATCATGACGCTCTTCCGCCTGTCGCTGAATGTGGCGACCACGAAACTGATCCTGTTGGATGCGTACGCGGGGGAAGTCATCGGTGCTTTCGGACGCGTGGTCGTAGGCAACAATTTTATCGTAGGGATCATCGTATTCGCTATCATCGTGCTGATTCAGTTCGCCGTGGTTACTAAGGGCGCCAGCAGAATCGCAGAAGTGGGCGCGCGCTTTACATTGGATTCGATGCCGGGGAAACAGATGAGTATTGATGCAGACTTGAATTCCGGTTTGATTGATGAGCATGAAGCCAAAGAACGTCGTGAGCGACTTTCGGATGAAGCTGATTTTTACGGAGCCATGGACGGCGCCAGCAAGTTTGTAAAAGGGGACGCCATCGCCGGCCTGGTGATCATAGGCGTTGACATTATCGGGGGACTCGCCATCGGTATGATCCAGCAGGGGATGGCTGTGGGGGAAGCGCTGCAGACATATACGATCCTGACGATCGGCGATGGACTGGTCACGCAAGTACCGGCTTTGATCATATCTATCGCTGCGGGTATGCTTACTTCGAAGGCGGCTTCCAACGAAGGCATGGGTGGACATATCAGCCGCGAACTTCTGCGCCGGCCGGAGCCTCTGTTTGTATGCGGGGCCACGTTGTTGGTATTCGCGTTTCTCCCCGGTTTTCCTTTTGTTCCGTTCTTTGTCCTGGGCGGGGGAGGTCTTGTCGGGGCTGCCATGGTTTCGCGGTACTTGCCGCAGTTGACAGCAAAACCGGCCGAAGCCGGTGCCGGAGGTGGCGGCGGAGAGGCCGCGGCCGAAGTCGAAGGCGGCGGAGCAGGCCACCAAGCGTTACCGGAGGGCGGGGATCAGCCTCAGAAAGTGCCCTCTGTTTCGCCCATGACGCTGGAAATCGGATTCGGCCTGGTTCCACTCGTGGATAAGGAGCTTGAAGGCGACTTGGTTGATCGTATCGGCAATATCCGTGAAGACGTGCGGGAAGATCTTGGCTTCATGATACCTTCGATTTCCATTCAGGACAACCTTACGCTCGGAAATAATGAATATCGGGTAATGGTCAGAGGTCTTGAACGGGCACGCGGTACCGTGTATCCCGGGATGTCTCTGGCGATCAATCCCGGAGATGTAACCGGTTCACTTGACGGAACCCCCACGACCGATCCCGCCTACGGATTGGAGGCTTATTGGGTCAATCCGCAACGTACAGAGGCTGCCGAGGCGAAAGGCTACACCGTCGCCGACAGCTCGAGTGTTATAACGACCCATGTCGCCAAAATTGTCCGAGAGTGTGCCGATGAATTGTTGTCCCGACAGCAGGTGAACGATCTTCTGGAGATGGTTAAAGAAACCGATCAGGTTGTGGTCAACGAATTGACCCCGCAACGCATGAGTGTCGGCGTTATCCATCGTGTACTGCAGCAGCTTCTCCGTGAACAGGTACCCATTCACGATCTGCCTGTCATATTGGAGACATTATCCGATTATGCTGACCAGACAAAAGATCCGTCGACGCTGTGCGAATTCTGTCGCGATGCGCTTAAAGGCCATATTCTTTCCACATGTCTTGGACCGGATTCGAATCTTTATGCTCTTATCCTGGATCCTTCGGTGGAAGAAACGCTGCAGCAGATGTTCAGCGAAGAAACTCAAAGTGCAGGCGGTCTGACGCCTCAGCAGTTGGAAGAGTTTACAAAGGCGATTGAAACCAGGTATCAGGAGACACAGTTGCCTGTGGACGCGGTGCTGGTACTTCTGGTGTCGCCGAAAATACGGCTGCATGTGCGGCGGCTGCTTGAGAAGCGCGTCCCGGATATGCCGGTACTGTCGTTTGGGGAAGTATCCGACGACGTGTCCCTGCAGGTGCTGGGTACCGTAACAGTGGAATCTCTCGCATCAGAACCTCAAGAGAAGGAGCAAGCGTAATATGTTGATTCGCCGGTACAGCGGAACATCCCTCCAGGAATTGCAACAGGCAGTTGAACGGGACTTGGGAGAACAGGCTGTGATCGCTCACGTCGACAAACGTCGTCCGGCAAAAAAATGGCTCCCCGGATTGTCTGTGGAGTATACAGTAGTGGCCGTGGCTGAAGACAACTGTACGCCCTCGAATGCGTCGAAAAAGAAGAAAACCGACGGAGAAGACGAAGAAGACAGAATTGAATCGCTGTATGAAGAACAGAAGCGTCAATACAGAGGCGTCCGCCGGTCTATCCGTATGGTGGACGAAAAACTGGTTGATCTGGGCAATAATGTCGGAGCGTTGACCGAACGGCTGAAAGACATCAGATCGCTGTCATCCGGGCCGCGATTACCTGCAGGCGCGAACGATGGACTCGTGCATTTCGCACAGCTTGCCGGTGCTGGTAACAGCAGTGCGGACGCTGCGGCAGATGGCTCGGCGCAGGCGCAGGGGCAGATTTCCGTAATACCGGGCATTGATTTTGCCGGCCACCAACAGAAACCGGCTGTTTATCTTTTTATCGGACCCACAGGGGTGGGGAAGACCACAACGCTGGCCAAGATTGCTGCAGATTGTGTTATCTCACAAAGGTTGAATGTAGGCATGATTACGATGGATACGTACCGTGTCGGCGGAACAGAACAGTTGCGCCAGTATGCCGATCTCCTGGGCGTTCCGCTGAAAGTAGCGTTTTCCGCTACTGAGCTGAAAAACTACATAAATCGGTTCGAGGATAAAGACGTGGTTTTTGTGGATACGCCTGGACGCAGTCAGTTTGACCGCACAGGGATTAACCATATTCAGGATACGCTGAGTAAATTCGGGGAACCGAATTCGTTGCTTCATGTCCCTGCGAATGTACGCAAACAGGACGCAGAGACGATTGTTTCCGGTTATGGTCAAATGAATGCGGACAGCTTGATTGTTACCAAAGCAGATGAAGCTACCGTATGTGATGGTTTGCCCGAGTTGTGCGGTCTTGCGAATATACCGGTAAGTTATGTGACGGACGGGCAGCGGGTCCCTGAAGATATCAAGACCGCGAGCAGTGATTATATTGCGAAACTTGCGCCAGTTGACAACGAGGATGAGACCGATAAAGAAGGAAAATTTGCATATGACGCCCAATGGTGCTGATCAGGCGAATACCTTGCGGCAGGGGACAACGTCCGGCCATCGTAAGTTTTCGAAAAAAGCAGTGCGGTGTATCGCTGTCGCAAGTGGAAAAGGAGGTGTCGGGAAAACTTTTTTTGCGGTCAATACTGCCGTCGCATTGCAGAGCATGGGCAAAAAAGTTCTTTTGCTCGATGCCGATCTGGGACTTGCAAACGCTGATATCCTTCTGGGCTCTACGCCGAAGGTGACGTTGCAGGACAACATCTTCAGCGGAGTACCTCTGCAGGAGGCGGTGGTCAAAGGACCACATAATGTCGATCTGCTTGCTGCAAGCTCCGGGGCGGGGGAAATGCTGGAGATCGGCAACTCACGAATGCAGATGCTGATTGAGGATTTACTCGAATTTGCTTCAAATTACGATGTGTTGATTCTGGACTGCGCTGCAGGCATCAATGACAGCGTTATGGCTTTTGTCGGAGCGGCACCGCGCGGTGCTCTGGTGACAACGCCCGAACCTACTGCGATTATGGACGCTTATGCGTTGATGAAAGTTGCGGACCAACGAGAAAGCGGTGGGAAGTTCGGGATCGTGATGAACATGGCTGCCGATTCATCCCAGGGCGAAACGATTGCAGACAAACTTGTAAAAATGGCGCGCGAGTACCTTTCCCTCCAGGTGGAAAAATGGGGCATTATCCCGAATTCTAAAGCGGTGTCCAGTGCGGTACGGGCAAAGAAGCCGGTTATAAGCTATGCCCAGAACGAACCCGTTTCAAGAGCTATAAAAACAATTGCACAGAAAATCATAAATCAAGACCGCGGTCAGGTTCAACTTGATGAACTTGATGCCGATGGACTACTGGACGGGTTGTTTAAGCATGGGGGGGCAAAGGAATGAAATCCAGACCGCTTGAACAGCTTGCCCTGTTATTCGGGTTCTTCGTAGCATTCGTGTGTTTTGTGGTACAGATGCTCCAGGGATCTTCGTTGTTGTGGAGTGCATTCGTTGCCTGCTGTGTCGTGCTCGGAACATCTATAGTCGCTCTGTATGTGGTGCGAGCTTTGGGGGTCATCATGGCACGTTATTTGCGCGCACAGTCAGAGGAAACGCAGAACGAAGAAACGTCCGAATCGCGCCAAGTCGGGGGCGGAAGCGACACAGGCGAAGAGAGTGGCAGATGAAATATCCTGTTGCTCAAAAGCGCTTGAAATAACATCGAATCGTGTGTTACTGTTATAAAAAAACATGTATTATGAATACCCAGGTAAAAAATAAGAAAAGATCAGGAAATGAAGAGAGAATCCGCCGCCTGTGGCGGGACTACTGGTATAAGGGCAGTGACGAAGAGACTGTGCGTGCTCTGGTGGAACAATATCTCCCGCTGGTGAGAAACATGGTCCATGGGCTCGCCATCCGCTATTATGGCAGAATGTCGGAGCAGGAGATGATGTCGGCGGGAGTCATGGGACTGCACGAAGCCATACGTCGCTTTCCGAAACAGAGTGAAAAGAATTTCAATCGATTTGCTGTGTGCCGCATAAGGGGCGCAATCCTGGACGAACTCCGCCGCAATGATCCGCTGAATCGGTATCAGCGCAAAATGATCCGCCGTCTGCAGGAAACGGCGGAAAGTTTTGTTAAAGAGCAGGCCCGTGCGCCCACGAACGGGGAGATTGCGGAAAGATGCAACATGAGCGAGACCAATGTCGAGAATTATCTTGGTCTCGATGAAGCATCGATCAGCCTGGAGGAAGAGATCGAAGATGGATGCTGTCTGGAGGAAGTACTGGAGGATGAGAAGATCCAGGGACCTCGTGAGGCCGTGGATTCGAGATTGAACGTGGAGATGATTCGAAAATCGTTACAGAGATTACCGGAAAGAGATCAGAAGATATTGTATCTTAGGTACTATGAAGAGCTCAGCGTCAAGGAGATTGCTTCCGTTCTGGACGTTACGTCAGGACGCGTCTCACAGTTGTATAATGCGGCAATCGCGAAGATGCGCGCTATAATGAAAGGTGGCTCTGATCATGTGCTGAACACTGGAAAGGTCGCGCCCTGACAGAAACGTTTCCGGAATAAACCAGCATCAGTCATGGCTGACGAAACAGGAAATTTAGGTGGAGCTGGACAGATTTCGCAATCGCCGGTGACCTCTGATGATACGTCTCACGGTGGCGGCGGGGGTGTCCTCTCTCGAAGGCCACCTCCGTCTAAGCGCGGCAAAAAGCAGTCTCACGATGAGCCGCCGGTTAATCTGCAGTTGTCAGAGGACGCGCGGGCCTTGCTGGAGCGCATGGAGAAGGAGGCTGAGGAAGGTCAAGACGAAGAAGAGCAGGGCGACTCCGCAGATCTCATATCAAATGGTGAGCCGGAGCAGGAGAGAGCAGCAGATAATCGCGCTGCTGATAAACAGGAAGATATTTGAAGCCTTGAGAAGGATCTGGATTGAGTCACGATGGCGCTTGCACAGAATCAGAATCAGCAATTAGAACAGCGTCAAGAACAGGTCATGACGCACCAGCAGATCCAGTCTCTGGAACTGCTGGCTGCCCCCGTGCCCGAATTACGACAGATTATCACCACCGAATTACATCGGAATCCGGTTATTGAAGCCGATGGTGACGGCCTCGAACCTCTACCGTCTGAAGAGGTGTCCTCCAGCAATTCGGATGACGAAGAGCGGTGGATTGAACAACTGGTGAAGGCCGGTGACGAAGGTCCTTCGTCGGAAAAGGGTGTTGGTGCGCGTTCACCGGAAGCGGAAGAAAAGCAGGAATATTATTTCCACGCGATTACCGAAAAGCCTTCGCTGCATCAGCAATTGGAGGAGCAGCTGCGGTTCCTTGACTTAGATAAAGAAATGAACGACGCCTGTCAATTGGTGATTGACGGATTAGACGATAATGGCTATCTGAAAACGCATGCGGCAGACCTGGCTATGGCTTCGGGACTGTCTCTCGATCTCGTGGAGAAAGCGGTACGGCTTGTTCAGAAATTGGAGCCCGCCGGTGTGGCCGCGCGGAACCTGCAGGAGCGGTTTCTCATTCAATTGCAGAGGAAAGGTCAGGATGAATCCCTTGCGTACAAGGCGGTGGCCGAATATTCGGACGACCTGGAAAACAACCGCTTACGTGAATTGGCGAAGAAGCTGGACATAGAGTTGCCCGAGGTGAAGGATATTTTTGAGGAACTCAAGTCGTTGAATCCGCATTTGGCTGAAGCGCCTCAGATCGATCCCGTGACGTACGTAAACGAGGAAGTAACGGTTGAGAACAAGCAGGAGGGGCTGCACGTAAAAGTGAATGACGATAGGCTTCCGACTCTCAATATCAGTTCGCAATACAAAAACCTGTTGTCTGATCCGAATGTGGGAAAAGAGACGAAGCAATACATCAAAGAGAAGATTAAGGCTGCTGCCTCGCTCATCGAAAATCTCTCCCAGCGTCAACAGACGCTGGAGCGTATCGCGAATTGTATTGTGGCGTACCAGGATGAGTTCTTCAGACACGGGCCCACCTACCTGAAGCCTTTAACCATGGCCCAGGTGGCCGAACAGGCAGGCGTGCATGAAACAACAGTCAGTCGAAGCGTAGCGGGAAAGTATCTTCGCTGCGATTATGGATTGTTCGCTTTGCGGGATTTCTTCTCAGCCGGTTACGAAGGCAGTGACGGCAATACCGTTTCGAACAGGGTGGTCAGTGATAAAATACGTAAGCTTATCAACGACGAGGATCCCAGGAAACCGTTGTCGGATACTCGTATAGCCAAAGAATTGAAGAACGAAGGCCTGAACGTTGCACGCCGTACAGTTGCAAAGTATCGCGAACAAATGAAAATCCTGCCTTCCAGTCGCAGGCGCAGGTACTGGTAAAGTGGATAAAGCACAACAAATATCGCGATACGACGCTGAAATGATGCTTTTGAAAATTGACCATAGAAGGACTTACAGATGCTTGTCTTAACACGTCGAGTCGGAGAGTCAATCGTTATTGGCAACGACGTCACGGTAAACGTGATACAGACCCACGGCAATCAGGTTCAGATCGGGATTTCCGCCCCGTCCGATATTCCCGTCTACAGGCTTGAACTCTACAAGCAGGTCAGCGAAGAGAACCTGAAGGCAGCCAGCAAGGAGACTGAAGCCACCAAGCGACTGGCCAAACAGCAGAATTATATCCAGCAGAGTGGAGAAAAGCCCGTGCATGAAGAATAAAGTTGTTGAGAATCGTCGAATGGCGTCGGAAATCAACTCGCTTTGTTCGCCATTGAAAACCACGAACGGTGAAAAATGAACAAACGATATCCTTGTTCAGAATTATTCATCCTAAAAAACTGAACTTCGAACTCTTCATTCCATTATTTCCGCAATTGTTTTTCCCAGCTTTTCTCTTGTGATGGGTTTCGACAGGACGGTATCCACGTTTTCCGGTTGCTCATCCGCTGCATCCATCATGTCACAGAAGCCGGTGAACATGAGGACCGGTTCCCGGGGGACGCTTTCTTTTACACGTTTGGCAAGTTCGTCGCCGCCCATTTCGGGCATTGCCCGGTCGGTGATGATCAGGTCGTACGAACCCGCGTTAAACTTTTGCAGTGCATTGACGCCATTACTTGCCACGTCCACACGATGTCCTTCTTCGGTAAGCCAGTCGGATAACATTTCCCGCTGGCTTTCTTCGTCTTCTGCGACCAGAATTTGCAGGGGACGAACCTGCCGGCTTTCCTGTTGCGGCTCGGCTACAGCACTGCTTTCAGCTACAGGCAGCGAAATCCGGAAGGTTGTACCTTCGCCTTCCGTGCTTTGCACCGTCATTTCGCCGTTGTGCCGGTGAATAATGCCCTGGATGGTGGCTAAGCCCAGCCCGGAGCCATCAGCTCCTTTCGTTGTATAGAAAGGCTCAAAACACTTGTTTTTCGTGTCTTCAGGCATGCCCATGCCGTTGTCGCTGACCTCAAGCACAACGTTGCCGTCATCCTCCTGAGTAGCGATTTTGATTACCCCGCCTTCCGGCATGGCGTCTACGGCGTTGAAGATCAGGTTCGTCAGCACTTCGTTTAACTCCGCTTCATTCCCGGACACAGTGGGCAAACAGGCTAATTCCGTCTGAACATCGATATTCTTGCCGTTGGCAGCGGCCTCTTCTTTCCAGCGGGGTTGCGTTAAAGAAACAGCGTCTGTGATGACGGTGTTCAGATCAATGTCGGTAAAGGGGACTTCTTCGCGCGGAAGATAGAACTTGCGCATGCGTCGGATGGTTTCCGCTGCGTTACTCGCCGCTTTCTGAATATGGCCCAGATAACGCAATGCTTTGTCGCGGTCTTCCAGCAAATCCGGATTGTTCAGCAGGATGTTTGAAAACCCCTGAATCGGTGAAAGCGCATTGTTAAAGTCGTGTGCAATCCCGCTTGCCATTGTGGTCAATGCACGTTGACGTTCCTGATCCACTAACTGCTGTTCTGTCTTGCGCAGATCGTCCAGGGCCTGTTGCAGGTCCAGTTCCGCCGATTTGCGGTGCGTAATATTCTCGTGGGCTAAGACAATGCGAAGCCCCCGGTGTGTCTGAAACTGTGTGCCCCGAACATAGAACCAGCGCTGCTGCTGCGGACTGTGGCAGGGATATTCAACAAAGAAAAACTCACGCTCTCCTTTCTGAAGTGCTCGGATACCGGCAGCAGCTTCTTCTGCGCCTTCGCAGGATTCACCGCTCGCGTTTTCCGCCACTTGCAGATAATTGCTTCCGACACCATGATTCG
>CAJXKU010000075.1 GCA_913055945.1 uncultured Lentisphaerota bacterium
GACTTACAGGCAGAGGTCAGTGTTTCCCAGGAAGGAGAGTTCGTGGCATGCGAGACACTGAACCTGAAGCAGGGCAGCGGCACCGGGCAGGTGACCATAGAAGATCCCAAACTGTGGTGGCCCAACGGAATGGGCGCCCAGAACCTTTATGAAGTAGAAGTCGTATTACTTTCAGCGGACGGAACACAGCTCGATTCTACGAGAAAACGGATCGGTATTCGCACGCTGAGATTAGTACAACAACCCGACGCGTGGGGGCAATCGTTCCACTTCGAAGTCAACGGCATTCCCTTTTTCGCGAAAGGCGGGAACTGGATTCCCACTGACGTGTTTCAGCCGCGAGTGACTGAAGAGGTGTACCGCCGCCGACTCCAAAGCTGTGCCGATTCGAATATGAATATGATTCGCGTTTGGGGCGGCGGTATTTATGAGGAAGACATATTCTACGATATCTGTGATGAGCTGGGCCTGTGCGTGTGGCAGGACTTCATGTTCGCCTGCGCCGCCTATCCTGCCGCTCGTCCGAGTTTTATGGAGAATGTTCGTGCCGAAGTAACTCAGAATCTGAAAAGACTGCGGCATCACCCGTGCATCGCCCTCTATTGTGGAAACAACGAGCTGGAACAGTGCGGCTTCGTCACCGATGACCCTGCGAAAGAAGGGGCCATGACATGGGCCGAATACAAGTCGCTTTTTGATGAACTACTTCCGGGGTTAGTCCGCGAGTATGATCCGAAAAGGCCGTACATTCCCAGCAGTGAATATTCTCCGGCGGGGGACCGTAAGCATTCTGCCGCCGATTGGTGCGGGGATGTGCATTTGTGGCAGGTTTGGCACGGCTATAAACCGTTTGAATGGTACAGGACTTCGTTTCACCGCTTCTGCAGTGAGTACGGCTTTCAGAGTTTTCCCGAGCCGAAAACCTGCCGCAGCTTCACGAACGAAGATGACCGAAACCTGAACAGTTCCATCATGAACAAGCACCAACGTTGCTACAACGGAAACCCCAAGATTGTCCATTACATGCTGGACTGGTATCGGCTGCCGAGCGGATTTGAGAACAGCGTGTGGTTGAGTCAGATACAGCAGGGATTGGCCATCAAATACGCGGTGGAACATTGGCGCCGGAACAAACCGCGTTGTATGGGATCGTTGTATTGGCAGATTAACGATTGCTGGCCGGTGGCAAGCTGGGCGTCCATCGACTCGTTTGGACGAGCCAAAGCGTTGCAGTACATGGCGCGGCATTTCTATGCCCCCTTGTTGCTCTCAGGCCTGGAAAACCCCGACGAGGGAACGGTTGAACTCCATGTAAGCAGTGATTGTCTTGAGGAAAAGCAGTGTCAGATTCAGTGGACAGTCACGGATGCACAGGGAAATGAATTGCGACAGGGGACCGTCCCGGTTGTCGCGAAGGAAAACGCGAACACACACGCGGAAACGCTTAATATCGCAGATCTTATCGCTGAATACACCCGTCAGGATATCCTCGTGTGGGTGGACCTGTATAGCGAAAATGTATGCGTCAGCAGTAACACAGTTACATTCGAGCGGCCGCGAAATTTTGCTTTACCTGATCCAGGCATTCACCCGGAGATAACAGACAACGGCGACGGTTCTTATGAGGTCACGCTCCATGTGGATAAACCTGCCCTGTGGGCCTGGCTGGAACTGCAGAACCTGGACGCGCATTATTCAGATAATTTTGTCTGTCTTCGTCCTGGACAGCCATACAACATTCATGTTGTTCCCGAGGAAAGCATATCTAAAGCTGCGCTCGAAGAACAACTGATCGTTCGAAGTATCTATGATACATACTAGTAAGGCGCCTGAGCTGCGAAGTTCAGCCTCTGGACATCGCATTGTATGAAGCCGCTAACGGCCGAAAAAATACAACCACGCATTCGATATGCATAAGCATCCGACAAGCGTCACTGGTGCACGGTCCACGAAAAATATCATTGTTTGTGCGGGCGTGCACGTACTAACGAAAACAGGTTTGGGCGAACTAATAGGAAAATATCAAGCTTCCAGCGCACTTCTGGCCTGCTGAAAAAGACCCTGTACTCGCTGGACTTGAAAATGCGGCTCTCCTATGTTATTCTAGGTAATAGAAGGAGCCACTTAGGGGATTTCGCATTGAGTGGTGAAAAGAAGACACGAAAAATGGAAGATACAAAACTATGGACAAGACAAATAACATTCGAAAAGAAAACAAGCATCATGGCTTTACGCTCATCGAATTATTGGTGGTCATTGCCATCATTGCGATTCTGGCAAGTATGTTGTTGCCGGCGCTGAAACAGGCAAGGGAAAAGGCCGAAGGTATAGCTTGTGCAGGAAATCTCAAGCAGATGGCGACGACGGCACAATTCTATGCGGATGACCATGATGGCTGGCTTTGGCATCCCGACAACAATCCGTGGAGCGGTGGTTGGGGAAAATGGCCGGCGGGACTTATGCCGAACCCCGCGTCCTGGTGGAGTGGTTGTCAAAAAAATCTGGGTTATTTTGAGACAAACCAAGTCATGCAGTGTCCCAGCCATCCGCCTAATCCGGAACCCGGCGAGCACTTTCACCCGAAGCGGTCTTACGGGATGCGGGCATACAACCCATGGGGTGGTAATGGGTACTGGAAAGAAGACCCCGGGGTGGAAGACGCATGGGGACATCGTCTGAATATGAACAAAGCATTAAAACCCTGGAAACTTGATGTTTTTGCAGATACAACATCGTCAACTGGGCATGAAGTCTTTAAGTACAGGGAATGGAAGGGGAATCATACGAGACATGCAGGCGTGTGCAATGTCACGTTTGCGGACGGCCATGTGGAAAGCTTGGGGCCCGTTGGCCTTGCACGGACGATCTCCCAACACAGCTACTTCGACGATCAACTCGTCAAGCATGATATCTCCCAGTATGACCCCTGGTAGTAGAAGTGCCTCCGCGGCACGGAAATGAAAAGTGGTTAGAGACGGTTTGACCCGAAAAGTGCCCAGTCGGAATCGGCCCGACCCCGTCGAAGGCCCACCTCCGGCAGGCACGACACCGCTTTTTCCAGAGAGGATACGGTAAGTCAACGTGTAGACGACCAGGGCGATGACAACGTCTACTGGGCTCAGAAGGGCTGTCATCCATCTGACAAGTTTAAGAAATCGCGGGCATTGACATTGGTCACGCGACTGATCTCTTCCGGGGTCATAGCCAGTTCGGATGCCGCCCGATGAACAATCTCGTACATGTACGCGGGTTCATTCGGATGGCCGCGGTATGGCTCGGGCGCAAGATACGGCGTATCCGTCTCAAGCAACAGACGCTCCATCGGAACTTTTTGTAAGGCGTCACGGACATTCTGCGCTTTTTTAAACGTTATAAGTCCATTAAACGAAAACCATGCGCCCAGCTCTTTAAACGGAGCAATCCATGCCGGATCACCGCTGAAGCAATGGATTTCGAAACGTTGCCCGGGTTTCAGGTGTTCGCGCAGGATATCCAGGCAATCCTGATAGGCGTCTCGACAATGAATGACGGCAGGCAGTTCCTGTTGTGCAGCTGCCTGGAGGAAGTTTGCGAACACCGTGCGTTGCGCTTCCCGGCTTGAGTTGTCGTAGTAGTAATCAAGGCCGATCTCACCCACGGCAACAGGATTTCCACGTTCCATCAAGTTCAGATAAGGCGAAAGATCCCCGTCGAACGCGTCCGCCTCGTGCGGATGCAGGCCTACTGTGGCATAAACGTCCTGCCGCGAGTCGGCCAATGACAGTGCTTGTTCCGAAGTTGTGATATTGCTCCCCACAACCACGAAGCTCTGAATGCCGCGCTGCCGGGCCCTGGTCAAAAGCTGCTCCGCATCATCCTCGGGGTAAATATGGACATGAGTATCAAAGGCCGGCGGTGAAAGCGGCGAAGTATTGCTGTCAGGGTCAACTGTATTCGTCATAATAGATTTTTACGTAAAATTTATTTCTTAATTCCTGGATATATTCCTGGCGAAGTTCGGCGGACCGCTTTTTTCGCAGACTTTGTTTGATTTTTTTCCGGAGTTGAGCATCCAGTTTTCTCTGCTTGGCCGGTTGTATATCCCTTACCCGCAGTAGGTACACCCCATTTTCAAGGCGAAGGGGGCGGGTTATTTCGCCTTCTTTGAGATCAGTGACGGCGCTCCAGATCCTGGAATTGGCATCTTTTTTCTCCAGCCATCCGGGCCATTTGCCCCCTTCCCGGGCAGTCTGTTTATTGTCCGAAAACCGGCGAGCCAGCTGGGCAAACGATGTATCTGTAGACGTGTATTTTTCTGCTATCTTTTCCGCTTTCTGGATCAGATGGTCCTGTCCATCGCTGTTGCCGTCTTTTTCCAGGAAAATGCCCTGGAGTTTCAGTTTCTTAGGACGCCTGAATTTCGATTTGTTTTGCCGATAGTACTGTCTAACAGCTGAAGGGGGAATGTGGATTTTGTTTTTCACATTCCGGTTCACCATGATTTCCGCGGCCACTGATCTGCGGATCTTTTTCTTCAATTCAGCCATCGTCAAATCCTGGTTGTAAAGTTGTCGCGTAAACCGGTCCCGATTGCCACCGGCATTTTTTTCTATGAACTTATTCAGGCGTTTTTGAACAAGTCGATCCGGCACCTGGAGCCTTTCGTGATGATCGAAGGCCAACTTCAACAACTCCTGCTCTATCGTCCGGCGAAGAATCTGTTCAAACAATTGCTTGTCACTCGGCGCATTCGGCTTGTCGCCAATGCCCGCGCGGATCAGTCCTGCCTTGGCTCTTTGAGCCTGGCGTTCTATCTGCGTTCGGGTAATAATTTCATCCCCCACAACAGCAAGAGCGCCGCCGGAAGCGCCGGAGACAGAGAAGGGCAGGGCAATTGAAGTGATAACCATCGAAGTTGCGAGTGCAGTTTTGAAGTATGTCATTCTCATATTGATGAATACCGTCTATGGATGTAAGCCTTGGCAAATAATTTTACTAGAAATTTTTCAGGGATTTCTCACCGGAAAGCGTAACGCCGCCCGGATATTTATGTACTATAATGAGATATCGGATGAATGCGCGCCGGTTGACTGAACGTAAATGCGAACGCTCAATAAGTATCCCCTGGTTCAAGTACGATTGAGCCCAAGACTTGTTCGGTAATCAGTATACTGATGCGAAGCATCTTTGGCAGTGCGGCGGCCTATCCCGATCCCCGCAAGGGCATCAGGATTCTGATAGGCCGAAGCCCGATTCGGCCTTGCACATCACAGAAAATGTCGCCGCCCAGGAAGTGCGCCTGCAGCGCACGAGGTCGGGCCTTCGGCCCTTGCCCTCGCGTATGGACACGGGCAACGAATCGGCGGATTCAGATCAACCCCGCCGCCGATTGATACGCATCAGGCTTTCGCCCCTCCTTGTACAGAGCATGCCGTTTACCCTAAAATTTAGGTTTACTGCTCGGCGTGCAAGCCCCTGTCTTATCATGCAGAGATGATGCTTCTGGTTGCAGGTTCATGACCATTTTGCTTCTATAAGTCTGTTGTAAACACAGCGGCGGACTGGTATTTTAATTTTTTTCAAAGAAAAAAAAGAGCAAAGCAAGGGAGATTGCTTTATGTCGACGGAACAGGAAGACTTGCGAAGCGAACTGAATGACTTTACGCGCCGTATAGAAAAAATACGGGGGTATCTTTGACATATCCGATAAACGTAAAGAACTGGAACGTCTCGAAGGCCGGATGAGTGAGCCGGGATTCTGGGATAACCAGGAGGATGCACAACAGGTCGTATCGGAAGTGAAACGATTGCGCGCTGTGCTGGAACCTTATGACAGAATTTCCTCTCGGCTGGAGGATTTTGAGACAATGATGGATCTTGCCGCCGAAGAAGGTGCCGAAAAAGAGGGGCTCAAGGAAGCTCAGCCGATAGCGGAGAAAATCCGTAAAGAGATCGCGCAACTCGAGGTCCAGACCTTTCTTTCCGGGAAAATGGATCGCAATGATGCGATTTTCACCGTTTATGCGGGCGCCGGCGGGACTGAATCCTGTGATTGGGCAAATATGCTGTTGCGCATGTACCTTTACTGGTTCGAGCGTCGGGGGTTCAAATCCGAAGTATCCGAAATCCAGCCCGGTGATGAAACCGGCATCAAGAGCGCAACTGTATTGGTTTACGGAGACTTTGCCTTCGGGTATCTGAAAAGCGAACGGGGTGTCCATCGGCTTGTACGAATTTCACCGTTCGACGCGAACAATCGCCGGCATACCTCATTCGCTGCTGTCAACGTGCTGGCGCAGATCGATGATTCTGTAGAGATAGAGATCCCGGACAGCGATCTGCGAATAGACACGTTTCGTGCCAGCGGGGCAGGGGGGCAGCATGTGAATACGACGGACAGTGCTGTACGTATTACGCACTTACCCACGGGTATTGTGGTGGCATGTCAGAACGAACGCTCACAACACAAAAATCGTGCGACAGCGATGAAAATTCTGCGTTCCCGATTATACGAACGCGAACAGGCAAAGCTGGAAGCCGAACGTGAAGTTGCCTACAAAGATCAGGACGAAATTGGGTGGGGCAATCAGATCCGCTCGTATGTCCTTCACCCGTACCAAATGGTCAAAGACCTGCGGACCGGTGTACAGACGAGTAACGTGCAATCGGTTCTGGATGGCAACCTCGATGATTTTGTAAATGCTTATGTACAGGGTGAGCAAAGATGATCCTGCTCGTGGATGACCGCGGATCAGGATAAAATAAAAACGAAACGGTAAATCCGGACCTTTTTTCCGCGAAGAGCGTCTGAGGTAAACGAAAATCATAACAACAACGAGCATGAAAGGAAGGACAGTCGCGAATGACAGAGGCACGATTACTTGAACAGACAGCAGATACAATCCGGGTATTAGCGGCAGAAGCAGTAGAGCAGGCGAATTCCGGGCATCCCGGTATGCCTATGGGGTGTGCGGATATCGGCGCTACACTTTGGTACAAACACCTTCGTCATGATCCTTCTGACCCGAATTGGATGGGACGGGACCGATTTATTCTTTCCGCGGGTCACGGTTCCACGCTTCTTTACTCGCTTCTGCATTTGTTCGGCTATGACCTCAGTCTCGAAGAGATTAAACAATTCAGGCAATGGGGGACAAGGACCCCCGGCCATCCGGAGTACGGTGTTACCCCCGGTGTGGAAGTCACCACCGGGCCGCTGGCGACCGGCTTTGCGACGGGCGTAGGAATGGCAATTGCCGCCAAGCAGCTCGCTCAGCAGATGGAGAACAGAGAGCTTTTCGACCAACGCATATACGTGTTAAGCAGCGACGGGTGCATGATGGAAGGGTTGAGCCATGAATCCGCCTCCCTGGCGGGACACCTTGAGCTGGACAACCTCATATGTTTCTATGACGCCAACGGAATAAGCATCGAGGGATCTACCGACCTTGCGTACTCGGAGGATCCGGCGACACGTTTTCGCGCATATGGCTGGAATGTTCTTGAGATCAATGGGCACGATCATGATGAAATAGACGAAGCCTTGACGAAAGCTAAGAGTTACACAAAAGGGCCTACGCTCATTATAGCACGTACCACCATCGGTTGTCGTGCGCCCAACTCCGCCGGAAGCCCTGAAACTCACGGCGCCCCGTTGGGTTCAGAGGAAGTAAACGCTCTTAAATCCGCGTTGGGCTTTTCCGAAAACGAAGATTTCCAGGTGCCCGATGAGGTGCGTACCATGCTTGAGCGACGACGCGAGGAGCTTCGTGCGGCGGCTGAAAAATGGAAGAGTTCTTTCCGTTCATTCCTCGACAACAATCCTGACAAAGCCGAGTTGTATAAGCAATTGGCACAGCAGCGGGTTCCGGAAAATATTCTCGACGAACTGCGTGCTGTGGCCCCGGCGAAGAAAATGGCGACTCGGCATGCCGGCGGAGAAGTTATGCAACGGGCGGCCAACCTCGTTCCTGCTCTGACAGGCGGCGCGGCGGATTTGGCTCCATCAACGAAAACGCAATTAAAGGATCTGTCCGACTTCACTGCTCAAAACCGACTGGGTCGGAATATTCATTTCGGCGTACGCGAACTCGGTATGGGCGTGATCGGGAATGGATTGGCATTGTTCGGAACGGATATTCCCTTCAGTTCCACTTTCATGGTGTTCAGTGACTTTATGAAGCCGGCGATACGGTTGGCTGCTATCCAGAACATTCACCATATCTTCGTTTTTACGCACGATTCTGTCTTCGTCGGCGAAGACGGTCCAACCCATCAGCCGGTAGAGCAATTGATGATGTTGCGCAATATTCCGAATCTCACGGTCATCCGCCCTGCCGAAGGCCATGAAGTGGCGGAGGCATGGGCTGCCGCCCTCCAGGCGGAGGGACCGGTGGCGCTGGCCTTAACTCGCCAGAAAGTGGAGCCGTTTTCAGAAAAGCACGCCTCTGCAACGAACGTTGCTCGGGGCGCCTACGTATTGGACGAAGATAGCGACTTTGAGCTCATTCTGATCGCTACGGGATCAGAAGTGAACACTGCTTTAGGCGCGGCAGAACAACTTCGCAAGGAAGGGAAAAAGGTCCGGGTGGTATCCATGCCCAGTTGGGAGATGTTCGAGCAACAGGACGAAGAGTATAAAGAACGAGTTCTTCCCCGATCGTGTGAGACACGCGTGAGTATAGAAGCGGGAATAACGCAGGGATGGGAAAAGTACACCTTGAACGAAGGTTTACGGATAGGGCTCGATCATTTCGGGCACGCCGGACCGAGTCACACCCTGGGCGAAAAGTATGGCCTCGACGTCGATGGGGTAGTCGCACGGGTGAAAGATTACTTGGAATGCTCCGCGGGGTGCTGAGGCCGAATGCGATGAGAGACGCTCCTGAAACATTCATAGGAAAAGGAAAGACATTGGCTGTGGTGGGACTCGGCCTGATGGGCGGGTCCCTTGCCCTGGCGGTTCGCCAGAGAATGCCGGATGTCCGTATTGCGGGTTGGGCGAGGCGTGAAGAAGCGATTCAGCAGGCATTGAAAAGCGGCATGATTCACATGGGGAGCACGGACCCTGAAGAAGTCCTGCCCGAAGCGGATTTTACCGTGCTTTGTCTTCCCCTCGATGCGACAGTCCAGTTTGCCCGGGATCATGCCGGGGTGTGGCGCGAAGGCGTTGTTGTCACAGACGTTGGCAGTGTCAAAACTCGGATCGTGGAGGAAGTTTCGCCTTGTCTGGAGGAGCAGGGCATCGCTTTTGTGGGCAGCCATCCTATGGCAGGATCTGAGCGGTTTGGCCTCAAGAATGCCACCGCTGATTTGTATGAGAATGCCGCTGTAATGGTTACACCTTCCGTTCACGAGCAGGACGAGCCGCAGTCTGCGGCTGTTACTCGCACGAAGGCTTTCTGGGAAGCGGTAGGTTGCCGAGTGTTCTTTTTTTCTGCGGATGAGCATGACAAAATGGTAGCCGGGACAAGCCACGCTGTTCACCTGCTTGCGGGAATGGCGGTAAACGCGTTTCTCAGCGAGCCGGGCTCATCGCAGGCTGCCGGCGGGGGGTTTCGTGACTTTACCAGGATTGCATCCAGTTCACCGCAGATGTGGACGCGGATCAGTGAGTATAACGACGACCGGATTTTGAGAGCGCTGGATTGTTTCAGCGCACAACTGCAGCAGGTGCGGGCGTATATCACGAACGGGCAGTGGCAGGATTTGGAAAATTATCTGAACGCCGGCAGGGCCAGAAGAGAGCGTTGGCTCGAGGAATGGAACAAAACCAGGAGTGGGGAAGAAAGTGAGTGAACGGACGCTTCTTGATCAAATACAGTCACCTGAGGACGTAAGAAAACTGACTGAACATCAGCTGAAAAGGCTCCCCGATGAAATCCGGGAGGAATTGCTCGAAGTAACTTCGCAAACGGGAGGTCATCTTGCCTCGAGCCTGGGGGCAGTGGAGCTGACAGTTGCCTTGCTGCATGAGTTTGACCTTTCGCGGGATCGTATTCTGTGGGACACCGGGCATCAGACATATGCATACAAGTTACTCACCGGCCGTCGAGAGCTCTTTCAGTCTTTACGGCAGTTCGGTGGGTGCTGTGGCTTTCTTACGCCAGCTGAGAGTTCGTATGATATTTTCGGCGCGGGTCATGCCGGTACCGCCCTGTCAGCGGCTCTCGGAATGGCTGCGGCGAGAGACAGATCAACTGAAGGCGGCGAACGCGAACGGATCGTGGCTGTCGTTGGCGACGGAGCGCTTGGTACAGGGGTTTCCCTGGAAGGTCTGAATAGCATCATTGAAAACACGGATGATTTTATTCTCGTTATCAACGACAATAAGATGTCCATCTCGCCCAATGTGGGGGCGCTTTCGCGGTATTTGACGCGTGTCATCAGAGGGCGTCCTTATAACTCTCTGAAGCGGGTTGGAGAAAAAGCTCTGAGCCGCGTTCCTTTCTTCGGGAAAGAGCTCCGTAAGGGGCTTCAGCGAGTCGAAGAAGCGACCAAAGCCGTCCTCGTGCCAGGCGTATTGTTCGAAGAATTGGGACTGCGGTATATCGGGCCGGTGAATGGACACGACCTTTCGGAACTGACAGAAACGTTTCGAGCAGTGCGTGAATTGCGCGAGCCATTGGTGGTTCACGCGGTTACAGAGAAAGGGCGGGGATACCCGCACGCCGAGGAAGCGCCTGAGGTGTTCCACGGTACCGGGAAGTTTGACGTCCGGACAGGGCAGATCTCGTCCAGTGGCAAATACACTTTTTCCGATGCGTTCGGCCGAAGCCTGTGTAAGCTTATGCAGGAGCGAGGCGATGTGGTAGCCATAACAGCAGGAATGACGCGGGGCACTGGGCTGGAGGAAGCCCGCAACTCCTGCAGGGATCGCTTTTTTGACGTAGGTATTGCGGAGGAACATGCAGTCGTTTTTGCCGCGGGCATGGCGGCCGCGGGGTGGCGCCCGATTGTGGCCATCTATGCGACCTTTATGCAACGGGCAATGGATTACGTGTTCCACGACGTTGCCTTACAGAAGCTGCCGGTCATTTTTGCGCTCAACCGGTCCGGTGTGGTTACGGACGGCCCCACTCATCATGGGATCCATGATCTCGGCTTTTGGCAGAGTGTGCCCGAGCTTTCAGTTGCCCAACCTTCTGATGACGGGGAGCTCGACAGTATGTTACGTGCTGCGTTGCAACGCAAAGACGGCCCCACGATCCTGCGGTACCCGAAAGATTCAGCATCCGCTGTATCATCGGAAGGACACGCAGAAGTCGAATGGGGCAAGGCGGAAATCCTCCGTGAAGGACAAGACGCATGCATATGGGGAGTAGGGCGCGAGAGCCTGACCGCGCTCCAGGTCGCCGAACAGCTGGAACAGGAAGGTTATTCGATCAAAGTCGTGAACCCCCGATTCGTCATGCCGATGGATCAAGCCGCTTTGCAGAAGGACGCCCAGCATATGCCGCTGGTCACCTTGGAAAACCACTATGTGGCGGGAGGCTTCGCGTCCATGGCTGCCGGGGCGCTTGAGCAGGTTTCTACATATCCGGTCCTGCATCGGGGATGGCCCAGACAAGTGTTGGAATGGGGCAGTGAAGACAAATTACGGGAGCGGCACCGCCTGAGCGTTTCCCATCTGGCCGACGATGTTTCCCGCCTGACAAAAGGAGGCTGAGGTTACACGAATTATTGCGATAAAGGCGATGCCATTCGCACAACTGTCACTTCCTTTGTGAACGGATTCACCCGGATCGTGGCCTTGATTCTGTGTTCGGCCAATATTTTGTCAATGTGTTTTGCTACGTTGCCGTCACTGTCCAGCGCCACATCCCATTGGTTGTACGCAGCCGTGGTGTCCGGGCTGCCGTCGCCGCTACTGTCGTATCTCACGCCTTCGACATCTTTGACAGCCTGAGCACACACGATTACGGAATAGACATGCGGTTTTACAGTGGTCAGCTCAGCCAATTTAGCAACGGCCGCTTCCTCCACGCTGTCCTGCGCAGGATCAGTTCCGGAGATGCCTGAGACGTCGCCGAATACTTGTCCTCTGTTTGTGAAGACAGCGCCGTTCTCCCTTTTCTCAAGAACTGCGTCTGCAGCTGTTCCTGCACTGACAGTGGTGACATCACCAAACAAAGCCTTAAGTACGTCTTCCTGCCGAGTGTTTATATTTACTTTTCCTCGTTGCGGCTCTGTCGAACCGGTCACGAATAGATCCAGGATGTCGGCATCGTGACCCGTTTCCGCCGAAGAGGAAGCTGACCATAGACGTAAGGACTTTGTGGGTTGGTAGGAGTGTACTCGCCCCAGTTCCCCGATGTGGGTGAACTCGGCGTTTCTCACTTCTGCGTCGCAGTACGGAGCGGAATCATATCCCAGTGTTTCTACGCCTATTCCGCCGATATCACCGCTCTGATCAATGGTGCTGAGATAAGTGTCTCCAGGTAACGACCGCCAGTACATCGGGTACTCCGCATCACATTCACCGGGGTCGTTCTCCATAGGATCCTTGGCCGCCACACTTGCATAGAACGTGTTACTACTGCCCGCCGCGGTTTCCTGTTGCCAGTCTGCGAGGTAACGCGCATCGCTGCCGGCCGCCGCTACCGGCGTACTGTCCGCAACCTTTCCACTGTCGTCCTGCAGTTCTGCCGCCCGGATTCGTGCTTCCGTAATTCGGTAAGAGAGCGAGTCCACTTGTTCTTCCGTTTCTTCTTCACCTAACGGAGTTTCGTCCGCGTCGATATAGCTGGAGGAGTAGCATAGGGTACCGCCATCCACGGTGGTCGTAGAGCCCAGAGCGACGGTTTTTTCTCCGTTATAAGCATGCTCCGTTGTTACATCATCCCCGTCTTTTGTGACTGTAATTTCTACACCGATGGTATACGAGACTGTCAGGTCGCCGGGTGGGAAAGTATCGTAAATATCTGTCGCATACGGATAAAAGACTTCCCCCTTGAATCCGGGGGTCACGACAAAACCTTTGATTTTCGGAATGACACCGGGATCCGGCTCTATCGTGGCGCCCACAGCGTCAATATCTGACCACCAGTGCCCCATCGCCTGATTCCAATTGCTTGCGCCCGGATTCGTGTTACGCAGATCCACGTCCATATCGGACGCGTCCGCTGTAATCGTGTACGTTTCGTTTGTGGAGAGTTGGTAACTCTCACCGTTGATATTAAGAGTCCGGCCGTTCCCCTGGGGGGTAAAGACGATTTTAGAGGCACTTCCGTGATATTCATAGGTGGAGCCATTATCCATCAGGGTATCGCGATCGACGAT
>CAJXKU010000076.1 GCA_913055945.1 uncultured Lentisphaerota bacterium
CACCTACCTATTCAGGACTGGCGCAGCCAGTCCATAGGCCCCGCCCAAAGGGCGGGGAACTCTATTTTTACGTTAGAACGGAGACTTTTTCGATAATCAGCATACTGATACGAAGCATCTTTGGGAGTGCGGCGGCCCGTCCCGATCGCCGCAAGGGGCATCGGGACTTTGGTAGGCCGAAGCCTGGTTCGGCCTTTCACATTTCAGAAAATGTCGCCGCCCCAGGGGGCGGCTTACCAAAGTCCCGATTCTTCTAAAGAGATCGGGATCACTCCAGAGATCGACTTCGTCGATCATTTGCAAGCTTAAGCCTTGCGCGGATAAAAAGTACGAGTGTTATGTTGCATGAAGGCCCTGTCTTACTCCAGACTTTGCGGTAATGCGAACTAATGGGCGTTTTTTCGCAACATAACACCGCGCACCACATAACTCATTCATGAAACCGTTACCGAATGGTGATATTGTACAAGTCAAGTGATTCTATTATGCGCTTCGCCGGGCTCATGTGTTAAACGGCAGAAAGTGGAATGAGTGAGAACCTAACTATGCTGTAAAGAGGGGGGTTCAAATTGAGATTCGAAATGCTTCTGGTTTTTTTCGGCATTGCCATGGCGACCGCTGCTCCATTGGCATGCGTAATTATGCTGATTGTTGTGCTCAAACGACAGCGCCGTTATGAAAGTCGCCTTCAGGAGATTTCCCGGAATCTGCAATCCCTGTTGCAGGACCGCAGGGCTGATCAGAAAGCTAAAGGCAAAAAAGGTCCGGCTAAAGACGCTCGATACGATTCAAAAACGACAAGCGGATCGGCCCGGGAAGAGCCTTCTTCAGTTCCTGATAAAAAGACTGAGAAGTTCAGACAGCCGACTTCGCCTCGGTCACCGGCAGCAAAGGAAACCACTGAATCTTCGGGCACTGCTCGCGTCCATGCGCCGCCGGAGCCGTCGGAGCCGGAAGAACGCCAGGTCGGTAAGTTTGAGCAGACAGCGCGGGACATTGTAAGGAAAGCGTGGAATTGGCTCATCGTAGGCGAAGAACATCGTCCGCAAAAGGTCTCCGTGGAATTCGCTGTTGCCAGCAATTGGCTGCTGCGTCTGGGTATTATTATCCTCGTTATAGGGGTGGGTTTTTTCCTGAAATATGCGGTCGACACCGGATTACTGCCCCCGCGAGCCCGAGTTTCGCTTAGTATCCTCGCCGGCGTAGGTATGATCGGTGCGGGCGTGCGCCTGCTTAAAGGGAAATACAATCTGCTTGGACAGGGATTGACAGGCGGTGGCTTGGCAGTCCTTTATTTCAGCATCTTTGCTTCTTTTCATTTCTACAGCCTGCTTCCGCAATACGGCGCATTTGCGTTTATGGCAGTTGTGACAATCTCCGCAGGACTTCTGGCTGTGCGTTGTGACTCTTTGCTGATCGCTCTGCTCGGTTTGGCGGGCGGCTACGGAACGCCGGTGATGCTGTCGACCGGTGTTGTTGAGTTCGTATCTCTTTACACGTATCTGCTTTTTCTGGGGTGCGGTGTGTTCGCAACGGCTACGTACAGGAACTGGCACCTGCTGAACACGCTCAGCCTTTTCTGTACCTACGCTCTCGCGATCGCCGCTGTTATACAGGGATACGAGGACGAGCGTTTCTGGCAGGTTTTCCCTTTCTTTGCGGCTTTTTTCATTCTGTTCTCGACGATGACTTTTATCCATAACTTTCTACGCAAGAATGCATCCAATCTTATTGAGGTTCTCGGTTTGTTTGTGAATGCCGGTGTATTTTTTGCTGTGGGATATCTCCTGATCCGGGATACGTTCGATGCACAATGGGCGGCTTCTCTCACTGTCCTGCTTGCGGTATTTTATATCGGCCACCTTTACTACATGTTGCCGCGTCAACGCGGGGATCGGGGGTTGACCCTCTCCTTTCTGGCGCTTGGTGCGTTCTTCGTGAGTATTACCGTGCCCCTTCTATTGTCAAGTGCCTGGATCACAGTAAGCTGGGCGATAGAGGCAGCAGTGCTGTTGTGGATCGCGGGAAAACTGCAAAGCCGGTTTTTGAGGCAGTTGTCCTATGTGGTGTACCTCTTGGTATTGGCCCGCTTTTTTGTCTACGATCTGAGTGCTCAGTATTTCGTGCAACAAGTGTCCGCAGATATGAGTTTGGGGACATACGCAGCCAATTTGGTTGACCGGCTTGTCGGTTTCGGTGTGCCTATTGTGTCATTCTTTGTCGGCGGTCGGTTGCTTGGCCATGAAACTCCCGCTGCAAAGGCTGCTGTTGATGATACCCGCGATACGCCGGACTGGCTGCCGAGTAAATGGGTGAAGCGGAGCCTTTGGGTCCTCATATGCATTATGGGCTTCCTTTTCCTGCAGTTTGAGGTCAACCGTTCGTTCACCTACATTTTCGAGCCTCTGCGTCAGCCAATGTTGACCTTGATCTGGGTGGCAGCAGGAGCTCTGCTTTTCAAAGCATATCTGTCACGGCAAGAACAGATATTCAAGTGGCTTTTCTGGTTCGTTTTTATCACCATGGTCGGCAAACTTGTCTTCGTGGATTTATTTTATTGGGAATTAAGCTTCAACACCTTTCAGTTCGGAGCCGAATATTCTCTCCTCGCAGCTGCAATGCGTCTTATTGACTTTGGTTTCGTCATTGCACTGGGGGTGTATTCCTTCCGTTACCTGTCGCAAATAGAAAGTGCACGTTTTGTCGGCAGTAAATGTCTGGGATACGGCAGCCTGGTGCTGTTGATGCTCGTCCTGACGCTTGAACTTAATACGTGCCTGGGTACCTTTGTGCCCGGAATGAGGAGTGGAGGAATTACGATTCTCTGGTCTATCTTCGCGCTCGGGCTGCTTATAGGTGGAATACTGAAGGCAGCCCCGTCAATGCGCTATGTAGGACTGGGATTGTTTGTCGTAGTGGTCGGAAAGATATTTTTTGTGGATTTGGCACAGCTCGAACCGATTTTCCGAATTATTGCATTCATTGTTTTGGGCCTGTTGACGTTATGTGGTTCGTTTGTATACCTCAGATTCCGTCATGATTTTGAGAGGGAGAAGAAGAAAAATGATACGTAAGGGTAAGCCTGTGTCTGAACAGATTAAAATTGTTGTGTCTTTTGTTATGCTTTTTTCAGGAGCATTCACCGCAGGCGTAACCGAAGTGGAAGCGAGTGCATATTACCATGAGATATCGCTGCCTTCGCTCAACAAAGAACAGTTGGTTGTCTTTCCGTTGATTTCTGATGTCTATGAAGTGGCCGATGAAAATTATACAAACGTGTGCATTGTTGAGGAAGAGGATGGAGAGTATGTGCCGCGTCTTATCCGTAAAAAGCTCAGAATGACGGAGCGGACGATTGAAAAGAAACATTCCGCCGCTATCCGGAATCTTGACAAAAAGGAGAACAACAGCATCTCTTTACTCGTAAACATGCCGGAAGACCTCGGGCCGATTCACGGCTTGAAGCTCGACACTCCGTTGCGCGACTATGAGCGCTCCGTAAGTGTATATGGCCAGTCTGCGGCCGGCGATAGCTGGGAAAAGATCGTTTCAAAAGAGTTGCTTTACGATTATTCAAGGTTTGCGGATGTTCGCAAAAACAGATTGACCTTCCCCGAAAAACAATATTCCGCTCTTAGGATTGATATTCATGCCGTTACAGATGTACAGGCGTCAAGGTTGATGAAACTCAGAGAGACCTTTGAAGACACTCAGAAGAAAGAGCGCACTGAGACAAAGACCTTAGAGCGCAGACCATTCCGTGTAGACAGCGTACACGTATTTGTTCATCATACGGAGGAAGAGGTGGAGGCCGTCGTTACAAAGAATTATTCGCCGGAAAGTTGGAGCATAGATAAGAATAGAGCGGACGAGCCAGTCGTAAGGGTGAGCACGAACCGAGAGCCGCTTACCCAGCTTCGTGTAAAAACAGAAAGTCGCAATTTCAGCCGGCCAGTGGTGCTCAAGGCCGGAAGTAAAGACGATAACCGCATACTTGCTCGTCAGACCCTTTATGATCTGAGTTATCGCGACTTCCGGAAGAATCGAACGACAGTAAAATTCAATGAAACCCGAACACGCCACTTGAGGCTGTTGCCGGAAAAGGTTGAGAATACGCCTCTTCCCATTGAGGACATAGAGTTGAGGGGCCATGTCTACGAAACTGTTTTTCTGGCAAAACCAGGGAAAAGTTATCGTCTCACTTTTTCCGCTAAGCAGACTGAGGCATCCATGCCTGATAATACCGTGATTAAGGAACTGGTTAAAAAGGACTTTTCGCCGGTCCCAGCCACGCTTAAGCCTCGCCGAAAAGATACTGCTTCTACGACCTTTTCTCTCAGGGATTTTCTAAGCAGCAAGTTGTTTTTTATTATTGTAATCGTATTAATGGTTGCTGTCTTAAGCCTTGCGCTCTACTCAACATGGAAACAAGTATAATTGCAGGTTGTAAACAGGGCCGTAAAGAACCTTGGGCCACGCGTCTGCGAGTCCAGGGAATGTTGGATTATTTCATCGGCTTTCCGAAACAGAGCGCATGCGTAAAGAACGATTTGACCGAGCCGACCTTTCAGGGTTCGTGTCCTTCCGCCAGTTACGCAGCGCTGAAAACTGAAAGCGCGTTTTCTTATCATCCAATTGATCTTCGCCAAAGCCGTTTCCTTCAATGTTTCGGTATTTCTGCGAATCCGGTATGCTCTGCCGACTTAATTTTTACTAACTTGTGATGCACGCCCTGGGTTTGACCTTCACAGGGTCAAAGTTACGTTAACAACGAGTAGGAGTGCAAACATATGAGTCGAGAACGGCGCCAAATTGCAGAACTGCCCGATCCTTTTGTGTTCAATGACGGCTCGCGTGTCCAAGAAAAGCACGAATGGGAAAAACGGCGGAAGGAGATTTTTGACACCGTCCCGGAAATAGAATACGGCGGGTTGCCGCCTACGCCGCGTTCGTTGGACGTTCAACGGTTGCATACCCACCGTGAAAAGGCGGCGTATGAAGTCTATCGATTTCTGGGTGCTGAAGATCGGATCGGACATGTGTTCCGTTCAGGGGGGCATGACCACAACGAACATGACTGGACCGCGTTTCTGGACTTCGCCCAGGCGCAGCTACAGGGCAGAGAAGTTAAGACCGACTTCAATAAAAACCCGTTCCCGGACCAGGTTACCGCCTTCTCTTGGTGCGCCCCTTAATTCTGAAATGATCGGGAGCGATGTTACTATCATGTGGTCAGCCGGACTACAGGATTGAAGACTGTACATGATTTTTTGTCGAACACATTTATATTCAATATAATAGGCACCGGAACGGCTACGCCTTACGCGAAAACGAGGCGAAGGTGTGCTGTTGATTTCTCCTTGGGTCCTATGCTACGAGCCGGTCCGGAGTGAAAGGCCCGCCTTCTAAAAATGGCAAGCTTCGAGACAATCGGATATTGTTTTGCTGCTTTCATCGAGAAAAGAGCTTGCATTTCGGAGAAACTCTGACCCCATTAGCTATGAAGTGATCCTGACCAGCATCTTTCCGGTTTTCTCGCCGGTGAAGAGTCGGATGAAAGCGGCCGGTGCCTCTTCTACACCTTCGACGATTGTTTCCTGCCAAGTGATCAGCTTTTGCGAAATCCAGGTGCTCATTTCCGCATTGAATTGGGGGCGCAGATCCATATGGTCATGGACAATGAAGCCCTGCATGCGCAAGCGCTTGACGACGGCAAGCATGAGATTGGCAGGCGCTCGCGGCGGGCGGCGCGCGTTGTACTGTGATATCATGCCGCACAGCACGATCCGACCATAGCTGATCATGTTCTGAATCGCTGCTTCCAGGGTGCGCCCGCCCACGTTGTCGAAATACAGGTCCACGCCTCCAGAACATTCCCTGTTCAGAGCGTCCACAAGACGTTGCTCGTTATTGTAATTGATAGCGGCGTTGACGCCTGCTTCCTCTCTGAGCCAGCGGGCTTTTTCGTCGCGGCTGGTGCTTGCCGTAACACGACAGCCTTTGAGGCGGGCGATCTGGCACGCTGTAGAGCCAACGCCCCCTGCACCGCGGAGACGAATACGGTTTCCTTTCCGGTTAATTGACCGATGTGAAAGAGTCCGGTATAAGCCGTAAAACCTGTCATACCCAGCACGCCCAGGTAGGCTTGAAGCGGGACGCCTTCTGCGGGCTGTATACGTTCCACCTGCTCCGGGGAAGTGACAAAAGCTTCGCGCCAGCCCTTCCCGCCGGCCACGCACTCTCCCTCCTTTATATGCTCACTGCGGGACATTTCCACGTATCCGACACAGTGGCCATCGAGTGGTGCATCCAGTTCGTAAGGCGGTACGTACGTTTCCTGTCCGCTCATACGTGCCCGCATATAGGGGTCAAGCGAGAAATACTGATTGCGCACCAGAAGCTCACCCGCTTGCGGTTCGGACAAGGGGGCGTCGACTATGGCGAAATCGGATTCCTGCGGTGTACCTTCAGGATAGTTTTTGAGATGGATTTCCCGATTCTGTATGTTCCCCATGCTGTCACCTTTTTATGTACGACCTGCAAGCTGGTGATACGTGTTGACCTGACCGAATAACTCTGTTCATCGTAAGCGTGTTTCTTGTAAAAATTGCGTTCTGGTCTCGGCATAATGCATAAAGCCGTTTTCTTGAACATCCTACCGAGTATGAAGACAGAACATTTCTATAGCCCCAAGCTGCCTTAGACCGCAAGACTGGTAACATTAAGCTGGGGGCTGAAAAGATGCAGGTGCACAGCTTGGTTACGTACTGGGAACGCCGAGCCTCAGCTCGGCCCGAGGTCCTGATATATAGCCCTCGCCTGCCTTTATCGGCGAGTAACAGGTAATTATGCTATCCCTTTATCTATGGTTGCCTCCTGCTACACGTGTGCTGCACATCAACCCCTGTTATCATCTGGCCCGAATCAAAAAGCAAAGGTTAAAGGCGGCATGCTAAATGCTCATGAGAGTGTTTAGCCTGTTCCTACAATATCTTTACTTCATTTATTTGTTTATGACCTTGAAATTACCTGGACGTATTCACCCGGAGATACCACCGGGACACTTCCCATCACAGAAGAAGGGAAGTGGCGTACATTACCGGTAACTAACGGCGCAGTCGCCGTAAGCGCACACTGGGCAAACGGAAGATCATCCTTATGCGGGAGACGAAGGTCGGCGTATTTCGGTTCGGTCACGACATTGGTACCTGTTCGGCAGATTCGTTCGATCAGAATAGCGACTTCGGCGTGCGGAAGATTGAGTTGCGGGTAATGCAGTACACGCTCGTACTCCGATATAATCCGGTCGTCCAGGGCGGCTCGGATTGTGCCCTGCACCAGCCACTCCACAATCTGCCCTGGCGGCCCACTTGCCGTAAGCATGCCCGACACAATCACGTTCGTATCGAAAACGGCGGGGATCACGCGGAGCCCCTCACTTCTGCAATAAGCTGATTGATATCGTCGAGCTCGTAATCGGAAGCACCGCTTTTTCGCGCTGCCTGCCGTACGCGGCTCAGCGCCTGACGGGACCGCGCTTCACGAATGGCTTCCAACGCCGCTTCCGGATCCTCATCCGGATCGAGTCCCACCATCAGCGCCATGGGACGTCCATTGTTTGTGACAAGCAGATCTTGTTCCCGCCGAAGATCTTCACCAAGTTGACGCGTTCTTTTCAGCTCATGCGTTGAAATCATTTTCATGGTAAGCGCTCCCTATTAACTCTTTATCCGCTCTCAATATAGTGTATGGATCTAACTCTTGCCACTTGCTCGAATCTTGCCACTGGTATGAGACAACTGCGTTGAGCCCGTATTTACCTTTGTTTCGCAGTTTGTCTCTTATTCGGGGTATCAGGACTTTGGCCGGCGACCACGCTGGTATCAGACACAGAGGAGCCTGCAGCGGGTTGATCTTCACACACACAGAAGAACAATAATGCTGTTATTCGCGTCTATTAGCACTATTCGCGGTTACAACATGGAAGTTAGAAAAAAAGTTAGAGACGCTTTAACAATCGGGTGGATGAGTAGCCTCCCTGAGCCGGAGGCTACAGTAGCCAGCCCTTGAAATTGAGATTCTAAGCGCTGACACATCACGCCATGGCGATTAGGGCACTGAAGTAAAGTAAAAAGAGTGATACTGGTTCCCCGCCTATATAGTGCCGGTGTCAGTCGCTACTTGGACTGCTGAACACGCGTGTTCGTCCGGCTTGTAGTACCTACTTCAGTAGGTATTCTTTGAGGGTAGCACAGGCTTACAGCCTGTGTATTATGCGCCATCAGCCCCGAACATGCGGTTTGACCTCAGGGTAGCACAGGCATCCCTGCCTGTGTAAACAGAGGAAATGAGCCCCGAAGGGGCGGCCTCATCGTAGCCTTGCCGAGCCGTAGGCTCTCTAAGCCGGAGGTCAGGGTGAGCGCCAGCGTAACCCTGGGTATACAACCGGCACCAACCCCTGTCCCGGGCTGTAAGCCCGGCTCAAGAAACACCTTTTCCTTGCCACAAAAAGTCACAAAAAGCCGCCCTCTGCGGAAATCGCGGATGTCTGCCTTACAGGCTGTATCCATAGAACACCCATAGCGGATTTTTTAACGTAGGGAACCGAAGAAAAGAACCAAAGTTTTAATACTTCACCTCAGGGGTATATATTAAATAGCGGGGAATACGGGGCGTTTCTCGTGATTGGGCGGCAACGCATGTGATCAACAAACGCGACGGGGAAGAGCACGATGTCCGCGGAAAACACACAGAAGAGGCGGTACCTTTGGATACTGGGGGCGGTTATCGTTCTGTTTGCCGTTGCGTTTGTCGTCGCCATGAAGGTGCATCGCGAGGCGATGAAGGATCAGTTGGTCAGGGCGACCGAACAGGAGGCCGAATACACGTTCAAAAACCTGGAAGATCGACTCCTTTTTCTGGCCGAACACCTGCAGGAGGGGCACTCGGGGGGCTCATCACTGGAACAGGAAGACTTTTCCGCCCTGGCCCATCACTTGGTTACGGCCGACGATTTTATTGCAACAATCAACTACATCGGTGCTGACCGCCGGATCCAATATACATATCCTCCCGAGAAAAGGCAGAAGCTGGTTGGGCTTAAAATAGAACTCCGTCAACCCGAAGAGGCTCTCAATCAGGCGGCTTCCAGCGGTGATCCCCGGCTTTCCGGGCCTTTCGAGATCATCCAGGGAAACACCGGCTACTCGCTCATGGTTCCGAGCGACGAATCGGGTTTCTATGAGGTTGTTTTTCGTACGAAAGATGTTTTTGACAAGAATAGCAGATTCCGGCAGCGAACGAATATTGCTGTCAGCATTCGGGATGGGGAGGCCCTTGCCTACGAATCTCCCGATTATCGAAAACTTGTTGAGAACGCTGGCCACTCAACGGTTTCCCGAAAGGTTGTCGTGCTGAATCGTGAGTTGACCTTCCACGCAGCTGCTACCCAGGAATTAATTGGCAGACTTGCCCTCTTCTGGGAAACGATGGCCTGGGCGAGCGGGGGGGTAGTTTTTTTGTTGCTGGGAGGGATGATTCCCTCCAAGCTCGCTGGGCGCGACAGCACGAAGCCGTGCGGACAAGGCTGCGCAAGAGCGAGGAATGGCATCGTCAACTGTTCGAATCCTCCCGTGACGCTATCATGACCATTGAGCCCCCCTCCTTGAATTTCACGTCCGCCAACGCCGCGGCAATCAAGATGTTCGGCGCGGCGGACGAAGCCGAGTTCCTTTCGCTGTCGGTCGGCGAGCTGTCCCCGCCGCGCCAGCCGGACGGCACCCCCACGCCCCAAAAGATGGAAGAAACGCTGCAAATTGTGCTCCAGGAGGGGAGCCATTTCTTTGAATGGGCCCACTGCCGCCGCAACGGGGAAGTGTTCCCCGCAACTGTGCTGTTGACAAAATTGCACTTCGGGGACCGTACGATAATACAGGCCACGGTTCGCGACATCACAGAGCGCAAGGAGACCGAGCGTAAACTGGAGGAGGTAAATGCGAAACTCACCGAACTCAGTATGACAGATCAGCTAACTGGGCTGCCGAACCGGCGGCAGCTGGATCAGAAAATCAACGAAGAGATCACCCGCTCCAAACGGACCGGCAAGGGGTTAGCGGTGCTGATGCTGGATCTGGACCACTTCAAACAGGTAAACGACCAATACGGACACCAGAAAGGCGACGAGATTCTTCAGCAGTTTGCCGAAATCCTTCGGCAAGAGGTTCGGGATATGGACTTGCCCACCCGCTTCGGGGGTGAGGAATTCTGTGTTCTGCTGCCGGAGATCGAGGCTGATGAAGGCCGCAACGTGGCCGAAAGAATTCGCGCAGCGGCGGAGCTTCTTTCCGACCCCGCTCCAACAGTCAGTGTGGGCGTCGGCTACTGGGAGGCCGATATGTCCTCCGGGGGTGTGCTCCGCCGTGCCGACAGAGCGCTCTATGCGGCCAAGGAGGCTGGGCGGAATTGTGTCGTCACCTACTGTAAACAACCGGGCAAAGGCGCCCAGAATCTGTCGGACAGCGAATGATGGCTTTCACCCAGCCCCCCGCGCGCTGACACTGAGACACACTTGACACCGTCAGACAAGCGTCACCCTTCATGCCAAAATGTTTTTAGAGGAATGTTCTTGATTCGTGCCACATATATAGAGGTATTTAGCTCCCGCAAAGACGCAAAGGCGCAAAGAATGTCCAAGAAACAAAGGATTCTGCGTGGTATCTAAGGATACCAGCTCTGCACCGCAGAGCTTTTCCCATTAGGTAAGGTTACCTCCACAAAATTTCATATTTGTGAGTGTAAGCATTGACGGTCTAACGCGTGGGTAAAAGTCAGCCCCGCGCGCCCGCACGGGATTCATCTCAATATACTCCACGCATTCCCAGACCGTATTGTAATGCATAGGAGCATGTCCCCAGATTCTTGTGATCCTTGTACGATGAAATCATCTGCCCCACCGAGTCTGCATATTCCTCTATCGAAAGACCGTGCTCCGCATGTTCGGGACTCATACAGAAAGCGGAATAACATAAAACCCAATTACAGTAGCGAAGTGCACATTTTCATAACCCCATTTTATCCGAAACGGCTCTTTCATCTTCGTCAGTAAGTACTTTCGTTTTATAAATTTCGCGGAGGTATTTGCTGTACTGCTCTTCGGTCAACTCGATATTTTCTACGTCCGGGAGTTCTTCATCTTCTTCCTTTGTTGTCATATCTGCCCGGCGCGCGGCACGAAATTTTTCTTCGAGCTTCTGGTCAGCAAGTGCCTGCCGGTCTGTTTCCGGGTTGACATATCCTGTTACCACAAGATTCAGTTTCGGACGTTTGTACAAAAGCGTCCGGATATTTTCAAGTTTGTCCCGCGCGGCCTTTGTGAGCTCCGCACTTCCCGTGCTGAACTCAATGTAGCGAAGCTCCTCACCGCCTGAAACGCCTGATATGAGGGAACTGGCGAAGGAGAATGGAGAAGTAGCTGCATTCATAAAGACGCTCCGTAAGGACCGGGTAAGGAGACCGATCATACTGAACTGCGGATCATCCAGTCGGCCGGACAGCGGCAGTTTCAAATCAATTTGCCCTTTCCGACTTTTGAGCAGCGACACAATGAGATACGTTTTTCACAGAGGCGGGCCGTTGCAGGTGTTCAGTCAATTTGTTCGACAGGACGGATTCCGCGACCATTGGAATGATCAGAAATCCGGTAATTGAATACAGGGCGAACAGGGCCAAGACGACAATTGCAATCTTTTTCTTCCGGCTCATAAACGCTACATCCCTGTCAGAGACTCCTCATCATGATCAGTATCGTGCTTAAGTCGGGTTCAGGTTTCGGTTTTCGACAACGAAAATTGTGTCGCGCCGGAGATTTATCAAAGCAGATCCTTTTTCTTTTCTTCGAATTCCGCTTTGTCAATTTCTCCCCGGGCATAGCGTTGTTTCAGAATTTCCAGCGAAGATGATGACTGATCAGACGTATCAGAGGAATCGGTTCCAGCCTGCAGGAGCCATCTGATCAACAAAATTAAAGCAATAATCCCGAGGATTCCAAGAACGATCATCAGGATCATACCGATCAAGCTCATCGGCCCCATCCCCATCATGCCGAACCCCATTCCGTGATCTCCGCTTCTTGCCATCTGAGCGAAAGCCGGATTCATCGTCAGCGCAAGCGCAAACCAGGTAAGGGAGCCGCCAACGAATGGTTTTAACGCAGAAGTATGTTTCATGGCTATTTCTCCTATTTCTTTCGTTCATTTAAACTCCTGCGAAAGTGTTTTCACACGAGTCGCTTCTCCCGATTCTCTGTCGAGATCAGGGTGAGGGTGGTCTTAAAAGTTCTTTTTCCGGAGCATTGGTTTTCAGCTCGTGCATTATTTATTCTAACTTATAACAACGGATATCGCGTTACAATCAGAAAAAAACTTACTGGAACCTTCGAAAACACTTAAAGTTCGCCGAATTTAGGCACAGTGGGGCGGTAGGCGTCTTGAAGGCAACGTATCAGTCAAAATAACGGAGAAGCCGATGCTCAATATAAACCTCGGCGGCCGTTCACTTCCCCTGGATGACCGGTTGCTGAACGTACTTCCCGAGCAGATTCGCGGCCGGGCGAAGAAGTGGACCCCCTGGGGGCAGTTCGACGTGGACGTCCGGGCCCGCGACTGGGCGCTGCCGGAAGAGGTATCCGCCGAGGCGCTGAGAAAGTTGGCCGTCTCCGTGCAGCTCCGCAACCTCTCCTTTTCACACTGGGGGGCTTTCCCCGCTTGCACACAACATCTACGGGCAAGTGGCGTTGCGTGAAGGCGACCTGAAAATAAACGAGATCCACGGGGACGTACTGGACACGGGATTCCGCGTAAAGGGCTTCGCCCCGCTGCTTGACCCCGAGAGTTTGGCGAACCTGCGCATAGAGACAGGTTCGATGGACCTCACCCCGGAATGGTTGCGTAAAATCCCCCATCCCCTCGCCAACGAAGCCGCAGAGCTGGACCTTAACAGCCAGTGCGCGTTCACAGTGGAACTCACCGGAAGCCTGGCCGGCAGCACCCCCGTAAAAGTTGTGGCCAACACCGTCATCCACTCCCTGAATCTGAAGCCCAGATCCGTCCCGATATGGATGAGCGGGACAAGCCGCCTGAAACTCACGCACCGACCGGACGCCCCCCCCCCCCCCCCCCCCC
>CAJXKU010000077.1 GCA_913055945.1 uncultured Lentisphaerota bacterium
TACGAGGGACTGCGTCCAGCGGGACAAGTACATCCTGGATGTTGACGAGACGCTGAACGCAGTTCTCTCATACGAGCATGGCCGCCGGCCAAAGTCCCGCCCCCCCGAACAAGAGACAAATCGTGGTTTTAGCCTCGAAATCCCGCAAAGCTATGGCTTCTTGGCTGGTCGCCTGAATGAGTTTTGGCAGGGAGAAGGGGTCGCGTCACAATAAAAATCCTGGACCGCTGGCGGCGCACATTGTAAATTACGTGAGCTGAATCATCGATCTCTGTTCTCGGATAAAGGAGCCCTGAGGTGCCGGCGCAGATCGCCAAAATTGTGACCAACCTTTCGTTGGATAAAGCGTTTGATTATTTTATACCTGAACATCTCCGCTCATGGGTGCGGGTGGGCGCCCGGGTTCAAGTGCCTTTCGGGAAAGCGAAATCGTACCGCACCGGTTATGTTGTGGCGTTGGCCGAGTCCTCCGATCGTAGTGATCTTAAATCCATTGCCGCCGTGGAAGGTGCACATCTGCATATTCCTGATGCGCTGGTGAAACTCGCTGAGTGGATGGCTCAGTACTACTGCTGTCCGCGCGAACAGGCGGTGCGTACGGTCATGCCGGCTGTCGTCCGGGGCGGGAAGATTCAGCAGAAGCAGGAAAAGGTAGTTACCCTTATTGAGGACGAAGACTTGAAGGACGTTATGCCTGATCTGGAGGGCAGGGCTCCTAAGCAGGCGGAGGTTCTGCGAGCTCTTGTCCGGCATCGAAGGCAGTGCACGCTTTCCAATCTCAAAAAAGCGGCGGGTGTTACGGCGAGCCCCGTTTATGGACTTGCAAAGAAAGGGCTGGTAAAAGTTGAAGATCAGACTGTGACCCGCGAGCCGCAGGCAGACGATGTAGTTCTGCCCACCGAACATCTTGCCCTGACGGAAGCACAGCAGCAAACACTCGATATGATCCTCGACAGTATTCGAGACCAGAAGGCCGAAACCATACTGATTCGCGGGGTGACCGGCAGTGGCAAGACGGAGGTATATCTGCAGGCCATAGCGGAATGTCTGGCCAATGACCAATCCGCCATTGTTCTGGTGCCTGAGATATCCCTTACGCCGCAGACGACCGAGCGATTCCGCAGTCGCTTCGGAAACGAAGTGAGTGTCCTGCACAGCGGCCTGAGCGACGGGGAAAGGTTTGATCAGTGGACAAAACTCCATACCGGAAGCGCGCGCGTGGCTGTAGGGGCGCGTTCAGCTCTTTTTGCCCCCGTGCAGAACCTCGGGCTGATCGTGGTGGATGAAGAGCACGAGGGAACCTATAAACAGGAAGAAGCACCACGGTACCACGCCCGCGACGTGGCAGTGGTTCGGGGAAAGCAGCAGGGGGCAACAGTTGTGTTAGGGACGGCTACGCCGTCGATGGAGTCTTATTACAACACTCAGCGTAACAAATACCGGCTTGCCACTCTTCCGGAAAGAATCGATCAGCGTCGTATGCCTCACATGGAAGTGGTCGATATGCGGGCCGAGGCTGTTCTGCGGGGCGGAGCACAGATCTTTTCCCGCCGCCTTGAAGATCTCATCAAAGACCGGCTTGCCAACGGATCTCAAACCATCCTTTTTCTGAACCGGCGTGGTTACGCCACGCAGATGATGTGTACCAAATGCGGGTTCGTGGCTACCTGCGAAAACTGTGATCTGGCATTCACGTATCATCGCCGGGATGCGGAACTTACATGTCACTTGTGCGGCGAAATAAGACCGGCCCCCAGTACTTGTCCGTCCTGCGGAGATCAGGAAATCCGCTACAGCGGTATCGGTACGGAGAAAGTGGAGGCCGCTGCGCGGGCACGTTTCCCTTATGCCACCATAGGACGGATGGATTCGGACTCGATGACGCGAAAAGATTCCTATAATAAAACGCTCAACGCCTTTCGTTCCGGTCGGATTCATATCCTTATCGGAACTCAGATGATAGCCAAAGGACTTCACTTCCCCAATGTGACCCTCGTCGGGATTGTTTTTGCTGATCTGGGGTTGCACGTGCCTGACTTTCGGGCGGGTGAACGCACATTTCAGCTTCTCACCCAGGTTGCAGGCCGTGCGGGGAGGGGAGAGGAGTCGGGGCACGTGATTGTCCAGAGCTACACGCCCTACCACGCCGCTTTACAATACGCAATGGATCACGATTACGAATCTTTCTACAATGAAGAAATGGAGATACGGCAGGCATTGAAATTTCCGCCCGCCAAGCACATGATCATCGTGCATTTCCGGGGAGAAAATGAGGCGGAGACCAGGTCTACCGCTGAAAACGTGGTGGCCGAGTTGCAGCCGCTGTTGCCCGACGAAGCGGATGTGTCACCCCCCATGCCTTCACCGCGGCCGAAGATCCGCAATATGTACCGGTACCAATGGTGTATGCGTACAGCACAGATTCTATCCGTAGGCAAAAAATTACGCCGGAACCTTTTGGGAAGAAACTTCAGAAACGTACACATAGCTATTGATGTGGACCCTCAATCCATCATGTAAACTGTCTATCTGTTGGAAGAGGGGATCTGAATCAGAATCATCGAGGAAAACAAGCGGTTTTGGCGATCTGCTCTTGACAGTAGCCATGTGGTGTGTATGTTATTAAACAAAGAAACACATCGCATTTGGATGCGGGGTGGAGCAGCCAGGTAGCTCGTCAGGCTCATAACCTGGAGGTCGCAGGTTCGAATCCTGCCCCCGCTACCATCCTTCGCTAAAACGCCGCTCTCTCTCGAGGCGGCGTTTTTTTAGCTTCGGATGGCACGCCATTTTCACCGGAAGCGAAAAGAAAGCGTTTCTGCTTTTCGGGGGAAATGACAGTTTTGTTTCCCGGGGATGCTGTTTCCTGCCTTGCCATCTGGTTGATACGCTGTTGGACGACAGTGGGTTCTGAAAACCGTGACCCGCCCTGCCGCCAGAGTAACTCAGGCTTTCAGCTCGAAGGACGCGCGGCAATAACTCAGCCGTTCAGCGAAGCGTGACGGCTGAACCCCGCAGTATGCGGCTGAGGTTCGCGTCTGTTCGCGGGATTCACGGTCCAAAAGTGTACGACGGTTCGGGTGCCGGACAGATGCCTGCGTTGTAAGAGTCGTGAACTCGAGCCATATCAGATCTTTGATCAAGTTCTGTTGCAAGCGTAGTGCTCTTGTGCTACAGTGGTGGAAGAAGTTCGGACGTGGAGGGTTCCTGTAGCAGCAGTTTGGTGGACGTCAATGAAGAAGGAGGTTGTGTGATGAGTGTGCCGTTGTTGTGGCGTATTGCGGGTGTTGCGCTGGTGGTCGGGGTATTTTTGGGGTCCGGTTGCGGGTACATGAAAAATGTCCGGGACGACTGGATGGATGTGGGAACGTTTGCCGTTGGCGGTATTCCGCCGACTGTGCCTGAAGCGGACAATCGAACCGCTACAGCAGGTGGTGTAGTACCCCCAACGGGAGGTGTTTACATAGAAGCTACACACTTTATGCATGTCGGGTTTCTGGGGAAGGCGACGGCCGATCTTACCTGGGATCGTCGGGGTGCCGGTATTATCGTGGATAAACGGATCAAGGCGGGATTGGGCCCGGCACACGGAGTGCGAATCGATGAAGAACCTTTGATTGCGAACGCATACAAAAGGCCGGACAGCCGATTGAGACCGTGGCAGGAGGCGATGACAGAGATGAGAGACCCGCTGTTCAACGCCCCGGCTAAAACTATGACTTTTGAATGGTCAGATGGATGGCATTTCGGCGAGATAGCCAAAGGGTGGCAGGACTGGGAAACGTTTTCGGTGGAAGTTGCTGTCCCCGAACCGTTCATCACGCATTCGGGATTCTATGTCAGGGCAGGGGCGGATCCATCTCAGCTCTTTGACGCGGTGCTTTCTCTCTTCCGCGTGGATCTGTATGGGGACCGGGCATATGATTTTGATGGAAGTTTGCGTTTTCCGGCGGGAGACACAGAGCGGGGTGCACAGTAGCAGCGGGCCGCCTATAGCGTAATTTCACTATCCTGCCAGCCAACCCGCCGGACAACGTCCTGATACCCCGAACAAGAGACGTCAAAAAAAGGCGCCTTCTGGAGATGCGCTCGGCCTCGAGCGCAATATGTGGCGGAGGCCCGCCACATCCCCAAGGGGGTTCCTTGAGATCACGCGTTCCCGGTTTTAGTTTTATACCAGCGTCTCCGCCCACACAAATGTGAGATCCCCCCGGAAGAGAGACAAACTGCGAAACAATGGTATGTACTCGCTCGCAATTGTCTCATACCAGCGCTTATACTGTAAGAAACGGTTTGACAACAAGCAATACTGTTGGTGGTTATCGCGATCATCGCTGTTCTGGCCAGTATGCTGCTTCCGGCATTGGAACGGGCGAGACGTCAAGGCGTAAGTGTGAGCTGTCAAAGCAATCTTAAACAGACGATGGAAACAATACACATGTATGCTGAGAACTGTGATGGTTGGCTCGATCTCAGTATAGGGCCCGGCAAATGGAGCAGAAAAGTGATAAAGGGAGGATTCTCAGAGCAGAAGGAGATTTTCCACTGTCCGGGATGGCGCCCGGAGACCTATGATCAGGGTGTCAGCAGCAAAAGTACCTACGGGGCGAGAAAACACGAGTGGGATCAGCGGGGTACTACGGATGCCCTGGTGTGGGGGAATGTCTTTGTCGCCCAGGCGTTGAATTTATATAGAATCGAGAAAACCTCGAGCTTTGATCTTTTTATGGATACATACAAAGGCGGAGGTGGCGTGGCAGCGGGAGGCGAATGGTGGGCGTATCACAGTAACATAAGTTTCGGAGGCGGCGTTCAGGTCCGGCATCTGGAGAGCGCCAACTGTGTCTTCGTGGACGGTCATGTGGAATCAATCCCTGTAGAAGGCCTCTACTCGCGGCCGAGACTGCCGATTGAAGAATATTGGGACCGCCAGGAAAATAAGCGGACGCTTTAACGTATAATTAAAAGACGTTAGCCGGGAGCAGGTTGATTGCGGTGACAATAGAGCAGGACGCCGAACGTTCGTCTGAGGCATATGCAGCTTCGGACGTGACATCTTCACAGCGTCGTATAAATCTTTAATAAACAGAAATCTTAATATGGCGCGCCCGGGAGGACTCGAACCCCCAGCCCTCTGGTCCGAAGCCAGATGCTCTGTCCAATTGAGCTACGGGCGCACCTTAATGAAGGATACTATGGCATTGTTCGCAAGTGCGTCAATGACCGCGGGCCTGAAAGGCGCTTGGGGATTTATGACTGATGGATCCTTCCGGGGGTGGGAGGGTACCGTACCCCAATCGTTCCCGAAGGGCGCAGATCCGGGGTGAGTGTTCTATGGTTCGAAGCAGAGAGATGTTGTCATAGCTGCCGGGGCGCGGGGGTTGTACCTGTAGGGTGCGGATACGTTCGCTGCCGTCGTCCTGTCCCCACTTCCATGTGTGCTTTTCCGGCTGATTGTACGAAGCGATACCTTCTTTCTGCTCCGAGCCGATAAAGTTGAACAGGCGTTCCGTTTCGTTCACCGGATTCAGCAGGATGTCTTCGTATCTGACCCACGTTGTGTAACTGCTGTGTTCGATATCCAGGCTCAACATGTTCTCGTGAACCCGGCACCAGTACCGTTCGGCCCATAAGCGATTAGCGAAGCGTTGCAGGAGTTGTGCGTAGCGACCGAAAAGCATTCGCCGAATAGAACTGACCGTGTCATAGACGTCGCGGGTCAAAACAATTTTTTTTACACAAGGGTAGGGCGGAAGGCGGGGATAAGATCGGACTTCATACACCCAGGCGGGGTGTTTAAGGACGACGATGGGTTCTTCGCTGAGTGCAGCCATCTGCCGGTAGGCTCCCGGGTATTTGTATTTCTGAAAATTTACCTCGGGAATGTTGGAGACATCAGAAGCGCTGCCCAGCAGGGATTTCAGGAGGGTGGACCCCGCACGCATCGTAGAGAGGATGAGAACGATCGTCTTATCCTCGGGGCCGGCTTCACTGCAGGGCTCCCTCACATATGGAAGAGGGTTCTCAGCTGTTGGGGCCTCGTTTTGGGGCATTGTATTCTGTTCCGTTACCCTTGTGCGCAGAATGGGCGTTCGTGTTCAGCGAGCCGGTCCGATGAAGCCTTCGTGTTCCAGGTGCAGCAGGACACTCTGTGCAGCTTCTTCCGGTGTCATCTCCGTGGTCGTGAGTGTAACATCGGGATTCTGTGGTTCTTCGTAGGGATCGGAGATGCCGGTGAATTCTTTGACGATCCCTGCCCGGGCTTTTGCGTACAGGCCTTTGCGGTCGCGCTGTTCACAGACTTCAAGGGGAGTAGAGACATGGACGAGTTGCATTTCTCCGCCTTTGCTTTCAATCATTTCGCGCACGTCCTGTCGGACCTGTTCATACGGTGCTATGGGCGCACAGATGGCGATGCCGCCGTTTTTCGTTATTTCCGATGCCACAAAACCGATCCTTCGGATGTTGATATTCCGATGTTCTTTGGAGAAGCCTAACTCAGAGGAGAGGTGTTTACGCACGATGTCTCCGTCAAGGAGTGTAGCGGCTCTGCCTCCGAGTTCCTGAAGCTTGACGAGGAGGATGTTGGCAATTGTGGATTTGCCCGAACTGGGCAGGCCGGTGAAGAAAACGGTGAAGCCCCGTTCTTTCCGGGGCGGGTATGTTTTCTGAAGTTCCGTAATGACTTCCGGAAACGAGAACCAGTCCGGGATGGAAACGCCTTTTGCCAGTCGTTCCCGCAGTTCAGTGCCGGACATATGTTTCACTTCCAGTTCTTCGGGCGCTTCATCTACGGGCATATATTCAGACTTTTCCGGCACGTAGCCCATCAGCTTGAAGGGCACCATCTTTATGCCGAGTTCATCCTGATACTGCTGAAGCATTTCCTGGGCCTCGTAAGGTCCGTAGAACGGCGTGCCGCTGGCGTCTTTGCCCGGTCCTGCGTGATCACGTCCCACGATAAAGTGGGTGCATCCGTAATTTTTGCGTATAATGGCGTGCCACAATGCTTCTCGCGGCCCGGCCATACGCATCGCGAGGGGGAGTAGACTCAACTTTGCGGTGTTTGTCGGGTAGTAGGACATGATTGCTTTGTAGCAACGGACTCTGGTGTAGTGGTTCACATCACCGGGTTTGGTCATGCCTACCACCGGATGGATCAAAAGGTTCGCTTCGTTTTCTTTAGCGGCGCGAAAGGTCAGTTCGAAGTGGGCACGGTGCATCGGGTTCCGCGTCTGGAAGGCGATGACCTTCTGCCAGCCGGCTTCGGCGAATTCTTCTCTGAGTTCCTGCGGCGTGCGACGCAAGTCGGTGAAGTCGTAATGACGGGGTGATTCAATCCCCAGAACTCTGCCCCCGACATACCAGGGGTTGGTGTTCTGCAGAAGATTGGCCACTCCGGGATGCTCTTTATCTTCGGTATTGAATACTTGGCGTGCTTCTGCCGTTAGATCGGGTTGCCAAAGGTCTTCCACGCAGAGCGCGGCAAGCATGACGCCCTCGGAGTCGCGAAGGGCCAGTTTGTCCCCCTGGTTGAGGTTTTGTGCTGTTTCCTCATCTATATCAAGTGTAATGGGTAACGGCCAGAGGGTGCCATCGTTTAAGCGCATGTTTTTGCAGACGCTTTCATAGTCGGCCTGGTTCATGAAGCCCTGGAGAGGAGAGAAACCGCCGTGCATCAGCAGTTCCAGATCGCAGATCTGACGCTGGGTGAGATCCCACGAAAGCCATTGTTCGGATTCTTTTTTCAACTGCTCCGCTTCCTGCTCGTCGACGAGAAGATCTACAAGGGTGCCGTTGTGCGGCTCAATCAAGTGATCGGACATAACGGATTCCTTTCATAACCTGTACACAAAAGAATGCTCAGGTGCTTAGATGCAGAAAGAACGTTCCCCAGCAGCATAAGACGTCAACTTGAGGCCGTCTCTCCGCGACAACGTTCATGGGGGTCAATCAGACCAAGGTTCAGCGCGCAATATAGCACACTTAGAGGAAATGACCCATCCGTTCTTTTTTCGTTTGCAGGTAGTTCTGGTTGGCAGAAGAGGATGGGATGACGATGGGGACCCGCTCAGTCACCTCCAGACCATAGCCTTGCAGGCCGATAATTTTCTGCGGGTTATTGGTCAAGAGGCGTAAACGGTGTACGCCCAGGCTGGAAAGAATCTGTGCGCCCAGTCCGTATTCGCGGAGATCCGGGGAGAAGCCGAGTTCCAGATTTGCTTCCACCGTGTCCAGGCCATGATCCTGCAAGCGGTATGCGTGGAGTTTGTTCACGAGGCCGATACCGCGGCCTTCCTGCCGCATGTATACGATGATGCCCGTGCCTTCGTTTGCAATGATCTCCATCGCCTTATGAAGCTGTTCCCCGCAGTCGCATCGGCCGGAATGGAACACATCCCCGGTGAGACATTCGCTGTGCATTCGAACCAGGACGTCTTCAGCGGAAAATATATCGCCATGGGTGAGGGCGAGATGTTCGGAATTGTCAATTTTTGAAACGAAGCAGTGTAACTGGAAATTGCCGAAAGGGGTGGGAAGCTGGACATTCCGGACTTCTTCCACAAGGCTCTCGAAGCGGCGGCGATACTCGATCAGGTCAGCGATGGTCCCCCACTTCATGTTATGTTCCTGGACGAACTTTTCCAGATCGGGCACCCTGGCCATACTGCCGTCCTGATTCATTATCTCACAGATTATACCGCCGGGGTATCTGTGGGCGAGACGTGCCAAGTCAACGGCTGCTTCCGTATGGCCTGCCCGGATCAGAACACCACCGTCTCGGGCCACGAGGGGAAAAACATGGCCGGGTGAGGCGAAATCCTCAGAGGCGGTTTCTTTATCAGCCAGCATGGCGGCTGTTTTTGCGCGGTCATAGGCGGAAATTCCGGTCGATATTCCTTCTTTTGCATCAACACTGACCGTAAATGCCGTAGCGGAAGGATTATCCGAGTCTGCCATTTCTGGAAGTTCAAGCTGATCAGCTCGTTCTCTGGTTAAAGGGACACAGATCAACCCCCGGCCGTACATAGCCATGAAATTGATTGCTTCCGGTGTCACTGCGTCCGCGGGCATGATCAGGTCCCCTTCGTTTTCCCGGTTTTCGTCGTCGGTGAGGACGATCATTTCACCCGCACGGAACGCCTCAATCAGTTCTTCTGTTGAATTAAATTCAGTCATAATGAAATAATTTAACGCCAAACGTTCCGTCGTGCCGCAGGTTTCAACTTATCTGCGTGTTTCAGGCGAGGGGTTTTTCAGGTGGTCACGAGGGGCGATTTTTTCGAAAAGCTTCTCCGGCGGCGGTTGTTCTTCAGCGCGACGAATCACCGCATGTTCAAGCACCAGTTTGCTCCGCCAGTCTTTACCATAGTACTTAACTGTCTTCACGAACCAGTATTCGCTGTGTTTTTTGAACTCTGTGAATTCCATTCTGCGCAAACGCGTCTGGGCATTTTTCGTTTTGAACCAGACAACTTTGACAGGGAATAGGTATTTCCGGGATACCCACAGGCGTGCCGTCGCCTTTTTATCGGGGGATGAAACATCCATAACGCGACATGCGAGCCCTCGGTATGTCTTCGGTTCATGCTCTTTGAGGAATTTCCAGCGCAGAAAGGAAAAGGTGATATCCTGTGCCCGAAGTTTTAAACTGTCCAGGCTTACTTCGGGGGCAGGGTCATCAGTTTCTTTGATGTCTGTCTCCACAGTATTCTCTGCTCCTGCTCTCTGGCCCTTGTACGTCTGGTTTATCCAATAACCTCCTCCTTTGGGGAATACGATCTTAGCTCTTACGTGCCGCGGATTGAATGTAGCGGCGATTTTGAGGTCTTTTCGGCGGGTGGAGGTTTTATCTTTGTGAACCATGTAGCCTTCGAATTGAGCCCATCCGTTTGCTGTTATAGGGCGCCGTACGACCTGGAGGAAGCGTTCGGGGGACCATGTGCCGGGATGGTTGTTTTTCTGAAACCGTTCCTGGGGCGTTGTCTTTTCTTCGCCGCTCGAAGTACTGGGTACGAACAGAGGGTTGAGCAGAAGGAAGGCAAAAATCAGCCCGGTAAAGGGGCGCTTCGAGACTCCGGCATGTCGGACATCGGTGGGGATGAGGCAGTGAATCATTCGACTCAAGCTGTAGATATTGTCTTTGTACGGAAGGTTCTTCATTTTTGCATTATTCCCTGAGGTATGAGATTTTCCTTGTTAGTGAGCAGCACCTGATGGATACGGACACCATCCTCCCGGGCCAGGAGATAAAGCTTGTTTTCGCCTGCGGGCACGGTCATCTTTCCACGCATTTCCACCCAATGCCATCGTCGGTATGTGCCGTCCCCACCGAGTACAATCGGATCCTGGTTGTTCAGGCGTACAGATATTGAGTTGCCGCAGGAGCCCGACCACCAGCAACGGACCCAGACATGGCAGTCGCGGGGGTCAGAGAGATTGAGTTCGTATACGGCGCCACCGTGTTGCAATTCGGGCTGAAATTCCCCTGAATCCGCCAAACTCTTCTTCGGGATGACCAGGGCGGGTACCTCGTTTTGAGTTTTTTCTGTCTTCTGCATTGGCGAAGCAAGCTGCTTGACATCCCCCGGCATGAAGATTTCCAGATAGGGAGTTGCAGGCGTTTCGGCTCCCGCCGTACTCTTCCAGGTTGATTCTTCCGTTGTTTCTGTCGTTGTGGACGGCTTGAGCGATGCGTCATCCCGTGACGGTTGTTCTTTGTTCAGCAGCGGGAGTTTTTCTGCGCCTGCAGCAAGTACTGCCGCGGCGAGCACGCCGTAGAGTATGGTCAGTCCCAGTACTGTGCGCCAGCCGGCTTGAAGTATTGTCAGTTTACTTCCGGACTGTGTATTCGGTTCAACAGAAAAGACTGCAAACGCCAAGAGCAATCCCGGATACCACCCTATGCCTCGGATGAACGCATCAGTAACGATCATGCCTGCCAGGACAACGAGTAGAGCCATAGCCGATCCCAGCGTCAGAGGATTGCTTTTAGCAGATGTGAGGAAGGCGCGCAGGGCGAGGCTTGCGCCCATCACAAGTGTAAGGAGAAACAGTGCGCCGCATGGAATGCCGGTGGTAGCAAAAAGGATCCCCCAACCTGATTGTTCAGCTTTGTATCGGGGCGTTTGCGCAGGCGTCGGCGGATTCGGCAGTTTGCCGAAATAGGTGTTGATCCGCTTCTGATATCGGCCGCTTCCCACGCCTGTTAACGGATTGTCGAAAGCCATGCGTATCGCCGCTACTTTCTCTGCGTGGGATTCTTTAATCCTGCCGTCTTCAGACGGATTCAGCGTCTCTGAAAGGTTTGTATACCACGGATTCTGTGAACCGCCTGTCGAGACAGCAAGGACAAGAAGGATAGTTGTTGCCGTGGTGATGAGGCCATCCCGTAGTGAAATAAGAAAGCCGGTGAAGAGTACGGCGCCAAGGGCAAGGACGAAGATTGTCCCGTGCGGGATAGCACCGAGCACAATGAGAATTGTCATGATGGGCAGGGGGCTGTCCCACAGTGATCGTTGTGCGGTATACAGCAACACCGGAAGCATCAGGCATAAAACGACGGCAAGATAGAAGGAAAGGGTCATAGAGCTGTTGAACAGCCCTGATACGTGGTTTCCATAACCCTGCGTTATGATTTGCATATAGGCGACGGCAACGTTTGCCCCCAGGCCCAGACATACGCCTGCAATGAGTGTTCGGAATTTGTTTTTCTTCACTAAGAAAGCAAAAGTCGTAAAACCGAAGAAAAGGTATTCAACTTTCTGAATTGCTTCTATCGTTCCTTCGAATCCCGATGTATTCAGAGCGTCGGTAAGGAAATGGACGGCCAGAAAAAGTAATGCACTGATGAATAAAGTTACGCGAGAACTGTGACGGAACAACCTGAAGAGTACGATAAGGAAGGCGATGCCCATGAGCGGATCCGCAGGTGTCACGGGCAGGGGCATAGACGGAAAATGCCAGGCTGTGGCGGTTGAGGCTATAGCTGCGATAAAAATTCCCGTCTCAATTCTGGAGAATATAAAATTCTCCTCCGCCGGTACAGCGATGCTGTTTTGTTGTCGTGGGTTTTTTCTGAAAAGCAATGCTCGTCCCCTGCTTTTTATAGCGTTAGTGCCCTCTACGCCGGATTCAGTTCCAACAGGAGGGCGATTTCATCGCAGTTTTCTTTTTTCGGACACTGAGCACAGTCCTTCCATACTTTTTCCGGCAGGGAAGTCATCGAAACAATCTCGAAGCCGTACCGTTGAAACAGCGCGGGGCGTAACGTTAAGGCAAAGAGTCGGGTGGTGCCCTCTTGTTGTGCTTGTCGCAGGACCTTACGTAATAACGCTGACCCGATGCCGTGTCCTTCCCACTGCGGGGAAACCGCCAGGGAACGGATTTCCTGCAGCCCGTTCCCGAAGTCGGAAAGTGATGCGCAGCCAAGGATTTCTCCTTTGTCACCGGCTGCTACTACAAAACGATGCAGATGACGCTGAATATCATCTTGAGAGCGAGGCAGGATCAACTTATTATCCGCCAGTGGCTTCAGAAGTTGATATAAATCCTCGACTTCGGAAAGATGGGCGGGCCTTATTTCATAGGAAATATGTTGCTGATTTGAACAGAGGTCGTTGTTATTGGAAACTTTCATAACGGTGACTTTAAACGGGGTTGATATTCGTTCAGTAAACTATACACATGCTGCCTTAAATCAGGAGACATTTCTCGAGCAGTAAATCGTAAAAATATTCTGTCGATAAAGGTGAGAAACCCCTGAAAAAGAAAAAGATGCTCCCACGCCGTTAGCCGATTGTCTCCTCCGTCAATCAGGGATTCAGCCCCCTTCATGGTACGCTCCCACGCTGCGATATTTTTCGTAGCGCCGTTTGCGTAATTCCACAGGATCTTCTTTCTGAAGGGCTTCCAGGTGGTTGTTCAAAGCTTCCGAGAGACGATCGGCCGTTGATTCAAATTCCCTGTGTGCCCCTCCCAGGGGCTCAGAGATAATGTCGTCTGCCAGATTTAATTCTGTGAGATCGGAACTTGTCAGTTTTAATGCCTCAGCAGCCTCATCCGCTTTTGCACCATCCCGCCAAAGG
>CAJXKU010000078.1 GCA_913055945.1 uncultured Lentisphaerota bacterium
AAAACCTAAGAAATCTGACAAATTTTTTTCACCTAAGAAAAATCTAAAGAAATCCACCAAGTTTTTGCAGATCCACACTTTGACTCCGATCGTCCCTGCCATTGTGTAGGCCTCACTGTGTCCCAGTTCAACGTTCTCCCGCAGCGTGTGCAAAGGGACTTTCCCGTCGCGATACTGCTCCGTCCGAGCAAGTTCAGCACCTCCGAGGCGACCGGAACAGCGCACGCGGATACCTTGCGCGCCCATATCCATGCTTGTTTGTATCGCTCGCTTCATCGCCCGCCGAAAACTCACCCGTCTTTCGAGCTGTTCACTTATGTTTTCGGCCACCAGCTGGGAGTCAAGCTCGGGCGTCTGGACTTCCTGGAGATCAATGTAGACCTCTTTGTAGCCACACATTTTCGTGACCTTCCCTTTGAGGCGTTCGATCTCTTGCCCTTTTCGCCCTATGACCAAGCCGGGACGTCCGGAATGGATAGTTATTCGGACACGATTTGCAAAACGCTCAATATCCACGCGGGATATCGCGGCATTCTTCAGTTGGCCTTTGATAAACTGTCGGATTTTCAGGTCTTCCTGAAGCAACTGCTCATAAGTAGGTTTGTCAGCAAACCAACGAGAGTGCCAGTCTTTCGTCAGCGGCAGCCTGAATCCTATGGGATTAATTTTCTGTCCCACCGTGCGCTGTACTCCTCATTCTTTTTTGTTCAGGATTCGTCTGTTACCACGATGCGGATATGACTCGTACGTTTCTGGATTCTACTCGCCATACCGCGCGCCTTTGGCCGAATTCTTTTAAGTGTCGGACCTTCGCCGACGACCGCCTCTTTTACGGAAAGATCGGACGAATCGATCTCTCCGCCCTGTTCCTGCTCAACGTTTTCCGCGTTAGCGACCGCCGAACGCAGCGTCTTTCCAACCAGTCGCGCCGCCTTCCGCGGTGATACGTCGACGAGGGATAAGGCTTCCTCAACGCTTTTTCCCTGAATAAGCCGTGTAATCTCCCGCGCTTTAAACGGGGAAATCCGTTCGTATTTGTTTATTGCCCGCGCTTCCATTTTAGAATTGCCCTATTTCCCTGTATAGCTTATAGCTTTGGGGATCCATCCTTTAACTGTTGCCGCAATTGCCGCTCAATCGGCTAGCGTGCTTCGTCAGACCCCCGCACAACCTTGTCACCGGGATCGATCCGGCTCACTGAGCCCTTTATAACTGTCGCCGCTGAAATATGCCGCCGGACGCCTATCGACTCCAGCGTCAACGCTTGTTCGGACTTCTTACTTGCGGCGTGCCACCGCATACCCGGGCGCACACCCTCAGCAAATCCAGCGGCCAGGACGACCACCTTCAGCTTCCTGCTTTTCTCAATCACTCGACACCCTTTTTTTCCCAATGGAGAGCCGCCTCGCTCGGCAACTGCCGACGGCTCGGAAAGCAGATCCCGGGCTTCTCTGAGCACTTCGCTGTATTGCCCTGTCAGTGCCTTCCTTAATCCTTTGCTGGGCTCTACAATGTCGAGCATTGTCTTCAGATAACTCCGGAAATTCTTTAACTTCCGGATAAGCTGCTGGCGCCTCTGCGCAAATCGTCGGATGTGCGCGAGGGCCTCCAGATTCTGTACGTCTTTTTCTGCACTTTCCTCGGAGAGGACCGCACTTACGGCTGCTTTCGTTTCTTTCAGTTCTTTTCGCAACCTTCTCGTCTGAAGGTAAAGTTCAGCCGCGGTCTCATCCCACTGATTTTCGTCTATAACCAGCTCACTCTCAGTCGAACGATCCTGCTTCTCGGGCGCCTGTTTCTGCTCGGCAGAACCGGCATCAGCACGTAATCGTTCGCCAGCATTCAATTGAGCCGTGCTAATGAAGTAGAGTACAATAATAACCGTTCCCGGTTTTGTCCACCTCTTTACTGTCTTTCTATAAAAAATCATTGACTTCGGTATGGCCTCGCGGGACAAATCAAGACTCCTGGATTCTTCCGCCAAGGTGCTTCAGACCCAATATACGTACCCCGCGCAAAACCTCTACCAGCCGCCGCGTCGATACGCGGCGAGGCTCTGACTGGTACCTTCCCTGATCCATCCACACCTTTACGGTTACGGCTCTGCGGCGGAAGCGGATCTCGCTCTGCCGCGCAGGAAGTATTATAATATAATAAAACTCTTACGGATCGCTAAGCATTTTCGTTACGAAGGAGTCATGTATGTCGCATCGTCGGTTGTTCCACTCGCTTTATGTTCATGTGCCGTTCTGCCGGGAGAAATGCGCTTACTGCGGCTTTTACTCCTTTCCTGCAGGGAACGCCGAGCAATACCAGACGGAAAAGCTATATCTGGAACGCCTGGGAGAAGAGTTTTCTGCTCGGCAGCAGGATCATGCCCCCCTGCGCAGTGTCTACATCGGCGGAGGAACCCCGACGGCATTATCCCCCGAATCTATGCATAAGCTCTTGTCGCTTGTTTTTGACTATTTTCATGTTTCCAGCTCTGCCGAAATAACAGTGGAATCGAATCCGGAATCCCTTTCAACTGAAAAGATAGCTATCCTATCAACTCACCACGTCAATCGTCTAAGCATTGGGATTCAGTCGTTTCACGGCTCCCTGCGCCACGCCATGGGCCGTCGCGGACATCTTGACGGGCTGGAGGAAAAACTTTTACAATGTCGGGAGAAGGGCCTCGATATATTGAATTTCGACCTTATTTACGGAATCCCCGGCCAATCTATCAGGCAATGGCAGGAAGACTTACAGAAAGCTCTCAGCTACCCCGTTTCCCATGTCTCGTGCTATGCTCTGACCCTGGAGGAGAATATTGCCTTGACGAACCAGGAACCGGTACTGCCCTCGGAGGAAGACGAGCTTGCGATGTGGGACAAGGCGGACGCTGTGTTAGGCGAAAGCGGCTTCCGCCGGTATGAGATCTCAAATTTTGCTTATCCCGGTCGGGAATGTCGCCACAATTTAGACGTGTGGCATGGCGGGACATACCTGGGGTGTGGCCCAGCAGCTTGTTCATTCGACGGAACAACAAGGTTCTGCAACGCAGCGGATTTCCAAAGCTGGTTGAATCGAACGCCGCCGGTGGTTGATGAGGTTGACCCGCCAACGCGAGCCGCTGAAATCTTAGCCTTTGGTCTGCGAACAGCTGAAGGATGGTGCCGTCCGGATTTTTATAAACTCACAGGCTATGACTTTTGGTCTCACTTTCAGGATAAATTAGCGCATCTTCAGGCCATGGGACTTGTAGAAGCTCAAGGGGACCATCTGTTCCCTACCGAAAAGGGATTCCGCTTCGCTGATACCCTGGCCCGAGAGTTATTGTAACAAACAGCCTGTTACGTATAAGCCGTCATACACAGATACACCATATCATGAAATTCGCGATCAACCTCTTCGCGAATATATTGGGCGTCGTCCTTCCGGCACATCCCGAAAACCGTTGGCCCGCTGCCGCTTACGTGCGCCCCGCAGCAACCGGCCTCGTACAGGAATTCGATAAGGACTTCCAATATCGGGAACTTATAACAAACGGGGTATTCGAGATCATTGAATGTGTGTCTCGCCAAAGCATCAATATCGCCCTCTTCCATCGCCTTTGTGACCCCGGCAATTTCCGGCGGTTGTAAATGGCGAACGCTGTGAAGATTGTGATAAGCCCACCCTGAGGACACGGGAAACCCGGGATTGATAACAATCAGCCCCAGCTCCGCATTGCACGGAATCGGCTCGAACTGGTTTCCGATTCCCCGAGCGATGACGGGAGCAGGATCAAGAAAAAATGGGACATCAGCCCCCAGGACTTTCGCAATCTCGAACAGACGTCCTCGTGTCAAAGGGTGTCCATACATCTGGTTAAGGCCGAGCAGCACGGTCGCCGCGTTAGAACTTCCCCCGCCAAGACCAGCGGCCACCGGGATATGTTTCTCAATGGACACCCGCAGTCCATCTAAAGACGAACCTGATTCTTGCGAAAACAGAGAGGCCGCGGTGTAACAAATATTGTCTTCCTCTTGCAGGGTTACCTCTTCGCCGGCGGTCACACTAAACGGCGTTCCCTCTTGGTGCGTTATTGTCACAAAATCGCATAAATCAAACAAGGGAAGGAACACTGTGGTGATTTCGTGGTACCCGTCTTCGCGGCATTCTCCCACGTGCAGGTAAAGGTTCAGTTTGGCAGGACTTTGTAAAGTTACCGAGAGAGGGTTCATTTTCCGGCCTCCAGACGTTCTCCAAGGACCGAAGGCAATCCCGCGGTAATTATATCTTCCTGAACAGCCTGGAGAGCATACGGAACCCGAAGTACTTGCACATGCTGCTCTTCTGTATCCAGGAGCAAAGCACAAGCCCGCGGATCCTTATCCCGTGGCTGCCCGACAGCGCCCGCCCCTATAAGGTATTGCTTGTCTGCATCCAAATACATCGTCCGCAAATAGTCAAAACGTACCGCAGAACCTTCAGCCCGTTCCGCCAGAAGGGGAACATGAGTATGGCCGTTGAAGCTGACCCGGTGTTCCTGGAACATAAAATTCAACGTCGCCTTCTCGATGTCCGTGACATACATCCACTTAGGATTTATCACATGGGATGCGTGAACGATCTCAAAATCCGTATCAGAATATTGAAACGGAAGGCCGGCCAGCCAATCTTTCGCTTCGTCGGAGAGGTTTTCACGGGTCCACTCTATAGCTTGTACAGTAGACGGATGGCTGAATTTGCCTGTAGGCTTCTCTTCTGCAATTACGTACTGGTCGTGGTTACCTCTGACACAGGTGATTCCCCGCCGCTGAACCGTCCGGATACACTTCTCGGGATGAGGCCCGTAACCGACCACATCGCCGGCGCAAAACACATACGCCACTTTCTGATGATCCAGGGCTTCAAGCACGGCCTGGAGGGCTGGAAAATTCCCATGTATATCGCTTATGATTCCGAACCTCACAATAATAACCTTTGATTCAGATTCATCAATCGGGATTGATTACACGCTTCTTTGTTGTGGATATTAAATTACGATACTATATCTGAATTGTTCAACAAGAAAGGTGGTTCTGCCTTACATTCTAACTCCTCGCACGAGTTCCTTCCGGACTCTACAGAGATTCCACGCCGGGCCGGAAGCGGGGCATCCGGTTCGGACGCTATTATAAACCTTTCAACATAACAAACGGTACCTAAGTCTAATAACTATGGAAAGCTTCAATCTTCCTACTTTGGCAGTTTTCGGCGGCTCCTTTGATCCGCTTCATAACGGGCATCTGTACATGGCTGGTGAAATTCTTCGGCAGAAGTACGCCCAGGAAGTTCTGTTCGTTCCTGCCGCAGCGCCTCCCCATAAGGCGGACAGGGCAGTTACGCCGGCAAATCAGCGGTTGGAAATGCTGGCTAAAGCTGTTGAACGATATGAAGGTTTTTCATATTCAGACATCGAACTTCAACGAGACAACTATTCGTATACGATAAACACGCTGCAGATCTTATCGAATCTGTATACTGAATATACCCTTAAATTCGTCATGGGGATGGATTCACTACAGGACATTCACAAATGGCATCGGGCCCCGGAAATGGTCAACCATTATTCGTTTATCATTATTCCGCGTCCGGATACACCACCTCCCAGCCGCGGATCTCTGGCAGAACATTTCGGCCAGGTGAATGCGACAAAGCTTTTGGCCTCTATTGTAGATGTTCAATCCGTCGCAATAGCGTCGAAGCAGGTGAGAAGATGTTATCAGGACGGTTCTTCCGTGGCGGGCCTGATCCCCGAGTCTGTACAGGAATACATCCGCACACATCAACTCTACGCCTAGAGTTTAACCGATAGGAATCATTCTTATGGAGACAAAACTTTCCAGCGAAGATTTTGAACGATTAGCACGACAATGTGCAGAAATCTGTGAAGAACGGAAGGCTTCCGATATCAGGCTGTACAACGTACAGGAGACATCCGTAATCGCGGATTACTATCTGATCTGCACTGCTCACTCTGACCCCCATATCCGGGCCGTCAGTGCAAACATCGAAAAACAACTTAAAAATCAGAATATTTACCCGCGAAACGTAGAAGGCGTGCCCTCGAGCCACTGGATGGTTATGGATTACGGCGGTTTGATGATTCACATTTTTCACCCTGACACACGCAAATATTACTGCCTGGAGGAACTGTGGAGTGATCATGAAGTACTGTACCAAACTACTGGAGAAGAAGAGACATAAGCACCGCACTGTCCGGGTTTATCCGCGACTCGGCTCGGCGCGGCACGGCTTCGTGCAGGACAATGGAGGATTCCGTTTTTCTTCGGCGGGGGGTTTCGGCACCGGCATCCGCTCCCTGCCAAGGCTTTCGGTACACCCATTTTTGCGGAATGTATATAGGAGACAATCAGCATGGCACAACCGAACATCCTCTATATCATGACAGACCAGCAGCGTTTCGATACGATCGCTGCGTTGGGTAATGAGCATATCTATACACCGAATTTTGATCGGCTCGTCCGCCGGGGAGTGACGTTTACCAACGCGTACAGCGAATGTCCTGTCTGCGTGCCGGCCAGGTACATCATACGCTCCGGGCGATTGCCTCCGACGCTGGGGTGTTATGGCAACGGCAGTTGGCATGTACCGGAAGGAGCCCCGGAAAACGTAGAAGATCGTTGCGGGGCGTACCTGCCCAGAACCATGCAGAAATTGGGGTACCGTACGTTCGGCATCGGCAAATTTCACACGTCGCCGTGGGATGAAGACCTAGGCTACGACGTGCATCTGCATAGCGAAGAACTGTACGGCTCACAGCAGCAGCGCTCCCGCGACGCCTATGCAAAGTGGCTTGCAGACAATTACCCTGCCTATGACAGAGAGAATCTGATGGGCGAACGCACGGAGATGTATTATCAGCCGCAACGCTCAGTTCAATCAGCGGAAGCAACGGTTGAAGCATGGGCAGCAAAAATGACGAAAGAGCAACTCGCCGTCAATGACGACCGACCTTTTTTCGGTTTTGTCTCTTTTATCGGCCCTCACCCGCCACTCGCACCGCCGGAGCCATTTCACAGAATGTATAATCCGGACAAAATGCCCTCCCCGCAGACCGGAAGTATAGAAATTGATCACATGGATGAACAGATTCCCTGGATGAATCGATTCATCTGGGCAGACGAACTGAACGATTTCTCTGCACGCCTCGCTAAAGCCAGATATTATGGAGAAATCTCATACATTGATATGTGCCTGGGAAAAATACTGGACGCTGTTGAAGCCCGCGATGACGCGGATAATACACTGATCTGCTTTTTTTCAGACCATGGAGAACACCTTGGCGATCATCATGCCTGGCAAAAAGAGAGTTTCTTCGAAGCTTCCTGCCACATTCCGTTCCTGCTGAGTTGGCCATCAAAACTTCCGGCTGACACCCGCAACGACACGTTGGTTGGCCTTACCGATCTGTTCGGCATCGCCACTACCGCTGCGGGCAAACCGGAACTGCGCGACGGCATTGATGTACTGGCGGCGGCGTCAGATCATGCAGACGGCCGGGAATCTTTGCTTGGCTACTATGGCGAACCCGGAACAACAAACTTCAAAGTGATGGTTCGATCCGGGGACTGGAAGTACATCTTTATGGCCAACGGCGGCAGAGAACAATTGTTTAATCTGAAAGAAGACCCTCAGGAACGAACACTGCGTAACGCCGACGCTCCGCAAGTACTGACGCGATTACGACGCATCGCAACAGAAGGTTGCTTTCAACCGGGGGTCAGTGACGCTCTCGAAGGCGCTGACTTGAAGAAGTTCCCCTACACACAATACGATAGGAAAGGCCGGATAGCGCAGATGGATAGATCAAGAGGCGTCGAAGGCTTCCCTTCACATCCGGCGGACGTTCTGGAAGGCTGGGAATTTGATATCTGACCGCTGTTATCGCCGGCCAGAGCTCACGTTATGTTGCACGCAACATAAAGTGAGTTATGTGGTGCGCGGCGTTATGTTGCGTCATTGGTCTCTATAAGCCCGGACGAAGGCAGATTTAACCTGAATCGGTTGTTTTTTCGCAACATAACGCCGCGCACCACATAACTCGCTCCGGATGACAACCTGAAGCCCGAGTCGACAGGATATCCCTACCTCTCCATCGCGCCTGCGTTCCGCAAAGGGGCCGATGCGACGCCGACATAAGTATCGCTACAGCCATAGTACAAGTGCCACTTGCCATTGAATAAAACCAAACCTTCCGCGAATACCGTTCCGGCCGCGTACTGTCCCCCCTGTTCGTACTCGTAATCCGGCTTCAGAAAAGGCTGATCCAAACGGTCCAGCACTTCCCACGGCGCATCGGGATCCAGAAGAACCTGCCCCGGAGCGTAAGCCCAATCACCGACCCCCGGGTCGCCTTTCTCTTTGTGATTCTTGCCATTGTACATCAACACGATGCCTTTGTCTGTCAAAACAGGGTTTGGCCCTACTTCGGACAAAGCACTGTCAAAGTGTCCCTCCCTTGGGCTGATAACTTCCACCAGCCGACCCTGCTCATCGCAAACCGGGGTCCAATGAATAAGATCATCGGACGTAGCGAGGCACACACTCCGCTCTCCCCAGTACATCCAGTATTTCCCGCCCAAAGTCGTCGCAACCAAACGACCATTCTCCACCCTCTGCACGACACCGGCCGCCTTGTGATACGCAGTGATGCCTCCGGATTTGGCAAAAGCAGCCCCATGTTTTTGCCAATTCCGCAGATCGCGGGAACTTGCCACGCCCAAAACAGCCTTATGAGCAGCTCCTTCCGGATTGTCCCTGTTGTACATCGTGTAGTACGCGACGAATTCGTCGTCCGAACTGCGGACCACGCGCGGATCCTCACACCCGCCGTACCACTCGCACGCCACATACCCATCGTTCGCCGGAAAAATCACAGGCTCAGGCTCAATATCGAAACTGATTCCGTCTTTACTTACAGCCTTACCGATCCGCGAAGTATAGGCGGCGATCTGATCGCCGTGACCATCTTCTGCCCGGAATAATACCTGGACTTTATCCTCATGGACGGTGGCTGCCGGATTGAATGTATGGTTCCGCGCCCACCTAACCGCGGTTTTTCTCATCGGGCAGTCAAACATCAGATCTTCAGTCGGGGTGATGATGGGCCGCTTGACCGGTCGTCGGAACGGTCCAATGGCCCAAGATGTATCTGAAACATCCATATACGCCTCCAACGCTGCATTTATTTTCCGTATCCAACAAACATTATGGTAATTTACCTTTTTACAGCACGATGTTTCCTAAAGTAAGAGGCAACCACAAAATCAACTGCAAAATTTAGGCTCATCCGCGCATGAGCCGCTCGTACTGCCGAGCCAGAGGATCGTCCGTTTCCCGCATCCATTCGAGCAGCTTTTGCCGGAACGCCCGGACGTCGCCCTGCACAGCAGGGTCGTGGCTCCGGTTGTTCGTCTCGAAGGGATCGGAGGAGAGGTCATAGAATTCGTCGCCGCCGCAGGCGGTCCAGCCGTACTTCCGCATCCCGGAGCGGATGGTGCGCATCGAGAGCGTAACCTCGTTCAGACCGTGGAATTCGACCACGATCGAATCGCGGGGCGGCGCCGAACGATCCAGGAGCGACCGCCCGTGCCGCCCCTCCGGGCACGCGACTCCCGCCGCGTCGAGAACGGTGGGGTAGATGTCGACCAGCGAAACGAGTTCGTCCCGCCGCTCGGCCGGTACGCCGGGACCGCGCATCAGCAGCGGGATGCGATGGGTCGATTCGAAGTGCACGAAGCCCTTGTCCAGAAGGCCGCCGTGCTCCCCGAGATTGTCGCCGTGGTCGCTGGTGAAGATCACCAGCGTGTTCTCCCGCAGCCCCGACCGGTCGAGATAGTCCAGCAACCGGCCGATCTGGTCATCGATATAGGTCATGAAAGCGTATTTGTGCCGGATCAGCGTTTCGAGGCACGGGACTTCCTTTCCGTCATCTCAGCTGTCAAGATTGCTTAATCTGCGGATTTGCGGATCGGTGAATACATCACTGCTGTCAAAACTGGGTGTAGAAAACTCGGATACGATAGCGCCGTCCGGTCCAGCCTGGAACCAGTGCAACGTTTCCGGCTCAAGCGTATATTGTTCTCCAGGCCGCAAAACTACCTCGTGCCACACCGTGAACGAATCTATCCTTTCCGGAGGCACATTGGCTTTAGGTTCACTTTCGGATTCGCCGGACACGTAAAGATAGACTTCCCCCCATCTGCAACGGAAGGTCTCTTCCTTGCCCGGATAATTGCCAAGAGCCGGATGGTAATGCTCCGGACAGATCTGCCGCGGAAAGAGAACGATTTCCTTGGCGCAACATCGACTGGTGTTGACATAAATAATGATCTCTGTCCCTACGGTAGGAAGATCTCCCAAATTATAATCACAAACCTCGACTCGCCCCTTCTCCTCGGAGGTAAGAGCAATCCCGGCGTGATCCAACATCTGGATAGCGCGCTGCTGGGCCGCATGAATCTGTTTCTCGTCAAGCATGATTCCCCCAATCATTTCAGCCGAAACAACAGTGTTTTCTTTTCGTCCAGAGCAGATTCGACTTTGCAGGCGTCGATTTCTTCCATTTACGCTTCGGCGAGCTCTCCGGGAGGTCTCCGCGCTACGCTACGCCCTTCCTTCGCAGGGACTATAGCGACCGACCACGCGCATCAAACCAACTTTTCAGCGGTAAGTGTGGCATAACCAATCACCAAAATCAGACTCACATACAGCAACCGCACACCAGACACGACAGATGGCACCCCGGGCAGGAATCGAACCTGCGACCCACGGCTTAGAAGGCCGTTGCTCTGTCCCCTGAGCTACCGGGGCGCTTTAATCACTGATCCCACAATGATCTTAAATTTCGCAGTTTTTAGGATAATATGTCTTCTGAAATCTACGCTACAGCGTACTATAAAGCAGAATTGCCGAGTTACGATCCGGCATCCGCCTCTGATGACGCCCCCTGCGATCACCGCCGGCAGTGTTCCTGCTGGCGTTGCTGTTCGAAGTCCCGGATACGCGTCAACAAATCGTTATAGTCGTCGCAGGTGGGGAGAGATGGAAAATCGCGCTTAACTTTTTCGCCGGCGTGGAAGAGAATGCCGAGATCGGCCTGCTGGAGCATCGTGGTATCGTTGTAAGAGTCCCCGACAGCGACGACCTTGAAGTTCAAGTCGCTTAACGCCGTAACCGCTTTCCGTTTCCCGTCCTGCTGACGCAGATTGTAGCCCGTAACCATATCGTTTTCGTCTGTGACCAGTGTATTGCAGAACAACGCCGGCCAGCCTAAGCTGCGCATAAGCGGAGTGGCGAATTCGTAAAAGGTATCGGAGATAATCACCACTTGGAACTGAGAACGAAGTTCCTCCAGAAATTCTACGGCTCCGGGAAAAGGCGACATTTGCCCGATCACCTGCTGGATGTCCGGCAACAGGATATTGTGTTTCCGCATCGCCTCGAGCCGTCCCTGCATCAGCTCGTCGTAGTCGGCTACATCACCCGTAGTGAGCCGCAGCTCAGCAACACCGGTGGCTTCGGCAACATTGATCCAGATTTCCGGCACCAGAACGCCTTCCAGGTCCATGGCCACGAGTAGTGGGGGATGTTTCATCGTTGCCTGCCTTTTTTTTGATAAACGCTGTCGTAAACTGGACTGAATCACGCAGTAATTTAGGATAGCGTAATTCAATCACAACCCGTCATTCTCCTTTTTTGATCTCGTATATATTCACTGACTGGGTGGAGAACGTGGTCGTCTCCTTTTCGCCGTATTTATGCAGCTCGGTGTTCTCCGCCGTCAGCTCCCGCATTTTGTTCCCGCGCGCCCATGGTATGGGTGCGGTGAGCTCTTTTTTGCGGGAATGATTCGTCACTGAAACGTAGCGTTTGCCATTATGCTGGACTTGCCGTACTTCTAATTTCGGCACAGGCAATCCAAATGGCCGCCGTCCATGACCACGTGCCCACCAGAAGAAATCGGCCTGCCACACCTCTGTGTAAGGCTTGGAAAGACCTTCAGCCGGTTCAACTTCCTGGTCCAGCTTATCCCAGCTTTTGATAACTGTCGCTCTCTTCCGTAATTGTTTTAACTGCGCTTCAGGGAGCGGAAGCCCGTATTCATTGGTGTTCGGAATGCTGCCGACCACGATAATTCTGCGATCCAGCGGCAGGTCAACAATCTTGTTCAGGGTCTTCGGCAAAAGCCAGGGGGCGTCCACGATCAGCGTATCCTTGACGTGTTCACAGGATACATCCGGATTCAGCACGTATTTCCACGGCTTTCCGAGTGCTCCTACGTACCCGTAAGCTTTAATGGCACCGCCCAATTCCGGTCGGTTCGGACCTTTGGGGAACATATTCCATGCCCGGTTGGCTTCGTTGACCAGAACGGCAATACCAGCTTCTTCCCGCGCCTTCAGGAAATCCCGGAAAACCGACTCGTGCCGGCGGATCTGCCACCGCGTTTTCACCGCCACTTTATGCCGCTCCTGGTGATCGGTGTTCCTGATCCGGTTGTAGGAGGTGCTCTTGAACTGGCCCATCAGGAACGTCTGCAGAAGATGGTATCGCACTCGCTCCGGCGTAGAACGCCCGTGATTATAGAGGTGATGCTCGCTGTTCCACACCGGCCATCCCAGCGCAATCTGCAGCGTGTCGACCGGGATTTGGCTGAACTGCGGCGGCATTTTACATGCAGGGTGATCATAGCTGGCCGCATTGAATTCATCAACCTCCCGGAACAGATAGGGATTCGGACGGGATTTGGTGGTGTATAAGAATCCCTGGTTCAAGAGCGATTGCATTTCTTCTGCGTAATTGGTGATATCCAGATCCGCTCCCCAATCGCGTCCATCCAGCTCTTTATACTTGCGAGCCCACACTTTTCGGAGGAACCGGGTAAAATCCAGAAGACGAGGATATTTAGCCCACGCGTGATACCGTAGGGCATCATGGAACAATTTGTAAATCTGCATGCCCGTCTTTTCGATAT
>CAJXKU010000079.1 GCA_913055945.1 uncultured Lentisphaerota bacterium
TTTTTTTTTCAAGCAGAAGACGGCATACGAGATGCGGACGTGACTGGAGTTCAGACGTGTGCTCTTCCGATCTGTGAAAGGAACAGAAGGGAAAACTCCTGACGCAGGGGGAAGAAAAGCCTTTGAGTCGTTGAGTGTGAAGACGGATGAGGGGAAGATGACCATAAAGTCTGAGGCTGTTCCTCTACAGCGCCTTCTCCGTGCTGTTGCCGCGAACACCGAACGACGTTTTGTGCTTTCGCCTGACGTCAGGGATAGAGAAATGTCTCTCTTTCTGCGCGACGTATCCGTGGAGGAGGTGCTGCAGAGCATTATGCAAAGTCATGACCTGCGAATGGAGGAGGTTTCTGGTGGACAGATCCTGCTCGTTTCAGCCGAACCGGAAAAGCCGGGGGCGAGTGACCTGGAATCCCGGGTTGTCAAATTGAAATATGTGCAGGCGCCGCAGGTGAAGGCCACGCTGGAGCCGCTTTTAACAGAACACGGTACAATCACGGTTCTGGACCGATCCGGGTTTGCAGGCTGGGGTATGGCCACGGGGCAAGAGAGCAGTGGGAGTGGTGATGAAGGGGCAGGGGGACAATTCGCGGTTGGAAAGCGAAGAAAGAGTGGGCAGAAAGTGGAGCAATCCCAATGGCTCGTTCTGCAGGATACGTCGGAGAACATAAAACGGCTTCTCTCTGTGGTCGAAACACTAGATAAGAGACCCGGCCAGGTTCTCGTGTCAGTGAAGATTGTGGAAGTGAGTCGGGACAAACTGAAAGAAATCGGCGTCAGTATGGGATCTACCGGAGGGCCTGACTCGGCGGTGAACAACACGTGGCGCGAAGATACCAATACCGATTTCGCCTTAGAAGGATTGTTGCCTACAACCGAAGAGCGCGGGGAATTGCGTCTGTTGTACCAGGAATTGACCGGACAGCAGTTCAGTGCTCTTATTCAGGCACTGCAGACAGAAGCTGATGCGGAAATGCTTTCAGCGCCCAAGCTGCTTGTGGTGGATAACCAGCAGGCTTCTATCCTCGTGGGCAAGCGGTTCCCGATTCTGGAGACAGAGAGAAGGGGTGGGGACACGGTGGATACGACCACAACGCTCGATTTTTATCAGAATATCGGCATCCAGTTGAATGTCATGGCTCAGATCCAGGACGATAACCTGATCAACATGATCGTGCATCCGAGCATCAGTGAACAAACCGGCACCAAAGAAGCCAAGAGTGCTGGTGGAACCACGTTGACGGAATTTCCGATCATTGAAACCCGCGAGACGGAAACCCAGGTCCTGATGAGGAGTGGTCAGACGATCGCTATAGGAGGGCTGCTGAAAGAGGTGACCAGAAGTGAGGTGAAGAAAGTTCCGGTTCTGGGGAGCATGCCGCTCGTAGGCCCTCTCTTCCGGAACACGAGTGACGAGAAGAGCAAAGTGGACCTGATCATCTTTATCTCCGCTGAGATTATCCGCGATTACGGGGAACCCAGCGAGGAAACATTCCGTAAGCTGGGCAAAACCGGCGTACGGCTGACAAAGAATATGTTGGCCTCCGCCGACCGGCTTGCGGAGGAAGGGCTTTATGCCCGGGCGGAGACAATGCTGAAAGAGCTTTTGGAGAAACGGAAACAGGATATGCCGGCGAAACTGCGCCGACGCGTGCAGGACCGTATTTCGGCGTTGCAGGCCTCTCTGAAAGAGAGAGAAAGTAAGAGTGGAGCTGCGGACCCGATACGTTCGGAGCAGGAGGGGAAAGCGGCCAATCTCCGGGATGAGCGCATAGCCGAAAATCTCATCGAGGCAAGCAACACACTTGCGGACAAAGAGATGTATGAAAAGGCCAAACGATTGCTGGACAAGCTGTTGTCAAGAAAAGACGTAGATCTTGAAAAAAGTACCCGGAACAGAATCCGGGAAAGGATCCGCCGTCTTGAGGACCGTATAAGCGAGGAGGCTGAGCAGGAAAACACCAGCCAATAACCGGCAACTGAGCACTGCCCACCGATCATGAACCGTGGAAAGCGTGAGTCGGAGCGGAAAAGAGCGTCGCAGAGGGAGAATTTCAGGGTGGAAAACCGGGCGTTGTGCGTTAAATTATCGGAGGTAACTTACGCGGCCCCCTCAATTCGCCGGTGATTGATGGAGATCCGTGTGAGTGATGCGTTTGTTTACGAAAGCGAATTTGTCGTTTTCACCTCCCGACGGCGCCCCAAGGTGCCGTTAGTTATAGTACATATCCGGTATTCGATTTTTGACCATGACAGCAGCGGAATTATTTCGTTGCAAAGGGCCACCTGCAAGATTGGATAACCTAGTAGTTAGAAGGAGTATGCCTCCGCATGAGTGACTCACCTCAAGATACCCCTCGGGAGAATGATGCTTCAGTTCCCGCTGATCAGGGATATGGAGAAGATCAGATAACAGTCCTGGAGGGACTTGAAGCCGTACGTAAGCGGCCGAGTATGTACATCGGCGATACGTCAGTTCGCGGTCTTCATCATCTCGTCAGCGAAGTGCTGGACAACAGCATTGACGAGGCGTTGGCCGGATACTGCAGAAATATCGTGGTCACGCTTCATGCGGATAACAGCATCACTGTCAGCGACGACGGCCGGGGAATACCCACGGGCTGGCACGAAGATGAGGGGCGCTCGGCTGTCGAAGTGGTCATGACTGTCCTGCACGCGGGCGGTAAGTTTACCCATGACGCATACAAGGTATCCGGCGGTCTGCACGGTGTGGGCGTTTCATGTGTGAATGCGTTGAGCGAATGGTTGGAGGTGGAAGTTAAGCGGGATGGAGCCGCCTACCACATGCAGTTCGAGAAAGGCGAAGCGGTGACCTCGTTGAAAGAAATGTATGCCACCACAGAAACGGGCACGGCTATCACATTCAAACCGGATCCGGAGATATTTGAAACCACCGCGTTTAATCCGGAGACGCTGACCAAGCGTTTGCGCGAACTCGCTTTTCTCAATGCGGGCGTCCGAATGCGCCTTGTCGATGAGAATCGCGAAGATGAAGGTGCTGAGCAAACCTTCCTGTACGAAGGCGGAATCCGGGATTTCGTAAAACACCTGAATGAAGGAAAGCAGGCGGTTTCCGATATCGTGTATTTTCACGAAGATCGGGAAGAGCTGGAGTTGGAACTGGCGCTCCAATATACGGACAGTGCCCACGAGAACGTGTTCAGTTACGCCAACACCATCAACACAGTGGAAGGAGGTGTGCATCTGTCGGGATTTCAGACGGCGTTGACCCGCTCAATCAACAGCTACGCCAAGTCGCTGCCGAGTTACAGCAATGAACAGCCTGTCTCAGGGGCGGATGTGCGGGAAGGTCTGACCGCAGTGGTGAGCGTGAAAGTGCCGGATCCGCAGTTCGAAGGGCAGACCAAGACCAAGTTGGGCAACAGTGAAATCCGCGGCGTCGTGGCTTCGGTGGTCAACGAAGGGCTGAATACGTATTTTGAAGAACATCCGCAGGAAGCGCGTCAAGTCGTGGAGAAAGCGTACTTGGCTGCCCGGGCCCGTGAAGCCGCTCGTAAAGCTCGTGAACTGACACGCCGGAAAGGGGCCCTGGATGCTTCTTCGTTGCCCGGCAAGCTGGCCGATTGTTCGGAAAAAGATCCGTCCAAAACAGAAGTGTACATTGTAGAAGGCGATTCAGCCGGCGGTTCCGCCAAACAGGGCAGGGACAGCAGTACGCAGGCCGTTCTCCCCATCCGTGGAAAACTGCTTAATGTAGAGAAGTCCGCGGTCGATAAATTATTTAACAATAACGAGATACAAGGTCTTATCACTGCCGTTGGGTGCGGGGTCGGCTCAGAGGAGTTCGATATCAGCAAATTGCGATATCACCGGATTGTGATCATGACTGATGCCGATGTCGACGGATCTCACATACGCACCCTGCTGTTGACGTTTTTCTTCCGCCAGATGCGCGAGCTGATTGAACAGGGATATGTGTACATCGCCAAACCGCCGTTGTATAAGGTGAAGCGCCGGAACAAGGAACAGTACGTGGACAGCGAAGAGCAGCTTGAGCAGATGTTGCTGGATCTGGGGCTTCAGGACATCGGCATCTACAGAGCCGGTGATGGAGAACTGGACGGGCATGCGTTGCAGGAGATTCTTGATATCCTGAAGCAGGCCGAACATCTGGGCATAGGAATGGCCAGGCATGGCATTTCCACGCGCGAGTACCTTGCCAACAGAGATACCGAGACAGGCGCATTCCCTGTGGCCTATATCAGTATCCGGGAAAACGACGGCAGTAAGACGGGGCAGTACGCCTTTGATGACGAGCATGAGCGCAGCATATTGGCTGAGGCGCAAAAACGCCTGGCGCCGGTGGAAGAGCGGGTGGTGCCTGAAGATCCGCAGTCACCGGATGCGGGAGATGGGTCCGAAGGAAGTGCGGGGGAAGGAGAAGACCGGACCGGACTGGAATTGAATTCTGCGATTGAGGTGACCCGTATTTACGAAAGTTCGGCCTTCCGGGAGCTGGAGAAACGCCTGGAAGCAGTCGGCTTTACAGCTTCAGAGCTTTATGAGAAAAGTGAGGAGCCTTTGCTTGAAATTCGGGAAGGCCAAACCACCTGCTATGCCCATTGTCTGGTTGATATGTACGAACGGATTAAGGAACTGGGGCGGCAGGGCCTGCAGATCCAGCGGTATAAAGGGCTTGGTGAAATGAACCCGGATCAGCTCTGGGAAACCACGATGAACCCGGAGACCCGGAAGATGGTTCGAGTGACCATGGATGATGCGGTGGAAGCCGAACGCATATTTTCTCTGCTGATGGGCGACGAAGTGGAGCCGCGCCGCGAATATATCGGAAAATACGCCACCTCGGTCGAAGATCTTGACATCTGAACGTAAACCACGAGACACCCTGCCGGGCTGTCTCGAGCGGTGGAGGCTGTAAGGAATGAGTGAAGAGAACACATCCAACGATATCCCGGTCAACATTGAAAACTTGATGCATACGGCGTACCTGCAGTATTCGCTGAGCGTGAATGTCGGCCGCGCCATCCCGGATGTCCGGGACGGGCTTAAGCCGGGCAATCGGCGTATTCTGTATGCGATGCGCCAGCTGCGGTTGAGTAAAGGGCGCCCCCACACCAAGTGCGCAAAAGTTGTCGGGGAAGTCATCGGGAATTACCACCCCCACGGTGATATGGCTGTTTACGATACCCTGGTAAGGATGGCGCAGGATTTTTCAATGCGGCATCCGCTTGTGGATGGGCAGGGCAATTTCGGCAGCATTGACGGAGACGCACCGGCCGCCTACCGGTACACAGAGTGCCGGATGGAGCGCCTTGCCGAGGAAATGCTGGCGGATCTGGAGCGCAATACAGTGGATATGATTCCCACCTTTGATGAAGCCACTGAGGAGCCGACGGTGTTGCCTGCCCGGTTTCCAAACCTGCTGGTGAACGGAAATACGGGTATCGGTGTAGGTATGGCCACGAATATTCCCCCGCACAATCTGGGAGAAGTCATCGATGCCACCGTGCGCCTTATTGAAAATCCCACCGCCTCCAACGTGGAGCTGATGGAGTGTCTGCCGGGGCCCGATTTTCCCACAGGCGCGTATATCATGGGGACAAGAGGCATTCGGGATTTTTATGAAACAGGTAAAGGAAGCCTGAAAGTACGCGGTACGGCGGAGATTGAGGAGAACAAAGGCCGCGAGCAGATCATTATCAAGGAAATTCCTTACGCGCTGAATAAAGAGACGCTTGTAAAGAAAATCGCTGAACTGGTCAATGATAAGAAAATTGAGGGCATCTCCGGCTTGACCGATGCCTCGAGCAGTCGGGTGGGTATCCGGATCATTATCGATGTCAAGAAAGGCGCAATGGCCAACGTTGTGCTGAACCAGCTTTATCGCCACACCCCTCTGGAGACCACGATGGGCGTACAGTTGCTTGTCATTGATCATAATCAACCCAAGGTCATGTCCTTACGTCAGGCGTTGCAGGCATATATCGACCACCGGCTCGACGTGATTACAAGACGGACCCGGTTCGAACTCCAGAAGGCAGAAGCACGAGCGCATATACTGGAAGGATTGCTCAAGGCCGTCAATAATATCGATGATGTGGTTCAGATCATCCGCGACTCGCAGAATCGGCAGGAAGCAGCTGCCAATCTCTCGCAGAGGTATGACCTGTCTGATCGGCAGACACAGGCGATTCTGGATATGCGCCTGCACCAGCTTACCGCATTGGCCATGGAGGAGTTGCAGGAAGAGTACGATCAGCTGATGAAGCAGATTGATTATTACCGGCAGCTGCTGGCTGATCGTAACATGCGCGTAGGCGTCGTCAAGGATGAACTTATCGAGGTGCGGGATAAGTACGCGGAACAGCGCCGGACGACAATCGTCCCCGGGGAGCAGGATCTCAGTATGGAGGATCTTATTGACCGCGGCGTTCATGTGATCACGCTTTCTGCCGGCGGGTATATCAAACGGGTGCCTGTGGAAACTTATCGTACGCAAGGTCGGGGAGGTGTCGGCGTAAGGGGTATGGAGACGAAAGAGGACGATTATGTCGAACAGCTGATAAGCGCCTACAGTCACGATTACATTCTTTTCTTTACGGACTGCGGGCAAATGCACTGGCTGAAGGTTTACGAAATTCCGGAAGCGCCTCGCGCCAGTAAAGGCAAAGCCCTGATCAATCTGATCCAGTTGGGACAACAGGAGCATGTCCGTGCTATGTTGACGACGCCCGAAGTGGATAAGCCTGACACGTATGTGACAATGTGCACCAGGAACGGCGTGGTCAAAAAGACGCCCCTCGACGCGTTCAAGCATCTGAGACGGCGGGGGATACGGGCGATAAATCTGATTGCCGGTGATGACCTCATCGACGCAAAATTGACCACTGGTCAGGATGAAATCCTCCTCGCGTCGGCGAACGGGCGTGCGTGCCGCTTCCACGAGCAGGGGATTCGCTCAAGCGGCCGGGAGTCACAGGGCGTCCGCGGGATGGAACTGCGCGGGGAACAGGGCGAGCAAGAGGCATATCTTGTCTCCATGACAATTGCTGATCCGGCGGCAGATCTTCTGACGATAACCAGGAACGGAATGGGGAAACGGAGCCCGATCGCTGATTACCGGGTAACAAAGCGAGGGGGCAAAGGCGTCATAAATATCAGGTTGAAAGAGGCGGAAGACCACGTGGTCAGTGCGTTCCAGGTTCAGGACGACGATGAGGTGCTGATAACCACTGTAAAGGGGCAGATGGTGAGAACGCGTGTGGATACGATCCGGAAAACAGGTCGGAACTGCAAAGGCGTACGGGCCATCCGGCTTCGCGAAGGCGATGCGGTAAGCAGCGTTTCTCCGATTCAGAAACTGGATGAAGAAGATGAGGCCGCCGAAGAGGGTGACGCCGAAGAAGGTGACGCCGAAGAAGCGACGACGACGGAGTCGTAAGCTTCACCCTGAGCGCTTGCTGTCCTTTTGCGGAAATCCGAGCCGAAGGCTGTCTCTTTCACGCTTATGACATGGCAAGGGGCCGAAGGCCCGACCTCATAGAAGCCCAGGGTGGAGTTCCGCGCCCAGGGGGTGTGGAACGTAACCCTGGGTACAAAAGGTGCCCTGCATTCTGTGCGCTGTAAGCGCACTTCATAAGGTTTACCAGTGGCGTGGTGCACCTACGCCAACAACTTTAATCCTATGGCGTCCGGTTTGGACTGCGTCCAGGCATTGCATGCAGCATTATAAATACACCATGGATGTTGACGAGATGCTGAACGCAGTTCCAAAGCGCTGCAGAAACCGCAGCGCACTCCAAAGATAGCCTTGCGGCTATCGTATATATGGTGATCGGTGAAGTCGCAGGATCCCGACCTTTATAAAGTGTCGGGGGCGATTTTTCGGGGTGCGGCGCGGTTCGTGCGCCGCTTTGTATTGTCTGCAGCCCACTGCGTGGAGCAATTGCATTGAGCATGACAAAAACAGCATGGATGTTATCGACAGGCTGAATGCAATGCCTAAACGGAGTTTGACACGCTGAACGCAGTTCTTATGGACCTCCTCGGCGGCGATTTCCGGCGTTACGCCAGCGTTGTAATCGGCTTGTTATGGTGCCGCCAACGCAATCCGTCCGGCCGCGCCATGCCATAAGTTCATCCCATGCCTGCGCGAGTTCGACCTTGGGCAGGGACGATTGTGTAAGTCGGCGTATCAGCTTGTAAATCATAAGCCCGTCGAACCATTGGTGAAAAGCTCTGAGCCGCGCCGAGTCGGCGCTGTGTTGGCGTTGCAGTTTTTGCCAGATTTGAGGGAACCGGTGGTTCTCAAGAAATGCGCTTAATTCGATGTTCTGTAGCCGACGGGTTATATCTTGCGCTTTCATGTCCGTGCCTTCGGTGACCGTGTCATACAGGTTTTTGATTTCAGCAAAAACGTACGGGTTGTAACTGTGGTCCATTGCGGCGCGGATTGCGGTCTGGTCCCGTACGTGTGGCCCGGTACCGATGGGTACTCGGGAAGAAGATCGAGGGGAGGGATGGACGGTGGTTTCCGCACTCGTTTTTACGCCGTCCTGTTTGGCCACTTTCTGCAGAAAATAGAAGTCCTCGCCGCCGCGTCTTGCCGGTGGGATGCCGAGTGCCCTGATGTAGGCGCTCGCGGTACAAGCCATGGTCGATCCTATGGTATGGAACGCGTAAGGGGAACCGGCCCATTGCAGTCCTGCCACGTAGTAATGAAGGAACAGCTCATAGGCGGTGATGATTTCCCGGGTGTGTTGATCCTGGGCGGGAGAGTGCTCGAAATCCAGACAGACGGCGCCGGCATCGGTGTTCCGGAATGCGGCTTTGGCGCCGGGCAGATAGTCGGCGTCGACCTGCGTATCCGCATCAAGATGCAGGATGTGGATTTTTCCAAGTGCTGATGGGGCTTCTTGAACTGATTCGTCGTCCTGAAGCAGGTCCAGAAACGTATCAGTGCCGATTTTCCTGGCCAGGCCCACCCCCCGATGCCGGGGGAGTTCCGCGCCTGGGGATGATTTGTCTATCCAGGCCAGATTCAGCGGAAGTTGTTCGGCGTTACGCGACAGCCACTGGAGGGTTTTCCGGTTATCCGCCGCCCATTCCTGTGCGATGTCACTTTCTTTTTTCCGGTCAGAAGCTCCTGCCACTGGCGGGTTGTTTACAACCACAATAACAAGAGTCCGTCTCAGAACGTGCTCCGGATTTCGAGCCAAAGACCGAAGTGTTTCCGGTAAAGACGAAGACTCAGCCAATGCGGGGATAATGACAGCAGTATCAACAGTCGTATTTTTCGTTGTGCCGGCTTTTCCCTCCAGCGGGTATACACTTGCATGTCGTTGCAGATATTTGTCCAGCTTTGCCATGTGATCTCTCGGCCGGAACCAGCAGTTTTGTTCGTTTAGTCAGGTCGGTACCAGTCTCTGGCCGCCGGGCGGCGGATCCGCCCTGATACCCCTAGCGGGGAGACGGTTAATAAATTTTGAACCGTTGAATATTGAATTTTCAATGTTGAAGTCAATGTCGGAGACGGCTATCTATTTCAGAATTCATGATTCAGCATTTAATGTTCATCATTGACGAAGTCTCATACGAACCCTGGGCTGCTATGAGGTCGGGCCTTCGGCCCTAGAGAATTCAAACTCGTGTTATGCTGCGTGAGTGAGTTATGTGGTGCGCGGCGTTATGTTGCGTCATTGGTCTCTATAAGCCCGGACCAAGGCAGATTTAAGCTGAATCGGTTGTTTTTTCGCAACATAACGTGAGCTCTGGAGGTCTGACGCACCTCCTGGCGATCGAAGATACGAGAGAAAAGGTCACATCAACCTGTTGAGTTGGGAGTTTACGGTGGCTGCATCAAACGCCTCAGGGTCGAAATCGTCGCCCATAATACCCCGGCAGAATTCGTGTTCTGGATCGTTCCGGTCTTTAAGAGATTCAAGAAGCCGTATGTAGCCGGGTGGGCCGCCGCAATTTTCGGGCGGACAGGCACGCTCCCCCCTGATGCACGTCGGGTAGGCGGTGTTCGGGTCAGGGGTGGTGATTTCTTTCAGTTTTACCTCGTGTCGCCAGTCGTCACCGAAATCATACACGTACTTGATGGTATCATATTCGCGGCTGAGAACTTGGTCCAAAGCAATTCCGCGTGCATCCGGCTCGTCAGGAGCCCCCCATCTGCCATCCGTCAGTTCCACGAGATGGGAGGGGCCGACATGGAATGCGTATAAATGAACGTCTTCCCACCCCATCACCACCTGCAGAATATCGTGAAAAACATCAAGCGGAATATCCGACGGCACGTGAACTTCCCGCCATATCGGGGGACTTATGTCGCCAAGTGTAACGATGATTTGATATACGGGGGGAGGTTCGCCATGGTCGCCACTGTCTCCTCGGACACTTGTGGATGTCTTTTCGGCAAATGGAAAGGTGGCGTTTCCCTCTTCGCCGAAAAAAAGCTTTTTCCGGAAGTCTTCCGCCTTTGTAAGCTCAGCACGACTGGGCGGCATCACAGCCGCGCTGCCGATCTTTATATCGCTCATTCCAAGGCGCTCGTCTGCGGCCACAATATCTTCCAGCGGGTCCGGCGGGCAGGAATGGCTGAATACGCCGCGCACCGCTAAGCTATGGATACAAGCCGATATGAGCACCGATTTATCAGACCGTCGTTTGACAATATCCATAAGTTCATCACTCACGGCTTCATTACGGGTGCGAATTTCTTCTTCACAACGGTGGCTCTGCGGTGAAAACGTAACGTGGACGCACCGCGTTGGGCCACTGCCTTCTATTTTTATAAGCAGTTCATCCCCTTCTTCAGGGGTATTGGACTTCAGCCAGTTCGTCAATGTCTCTTCTCTATCCACAAGGAAAGAGTCCTTTGTGTACGGTGGCGGAGGGCCGATCATTACTGCTTGCGCATCGAAGTAGAATGGGATCTTCCTGCAATCCCGGCGCGACTCAACAACTTCGTACAAACCAGGCCAAACAACATGTTTAATTTCCGGCGACCAAATGATTTGACTGTTCTCAATCTCCTCGTTCGACAGCCTGTGCCGCAGCACCGCGCCTTCGGTTGCCCGGGGGACGTACTCGTACGCACCGCGTCCGTTCGCGACGACCAGCTGGAGGTTGGTGATCGCGCTACGGACGGAACTTTTGGGATCCGAGGTCTCCAGGTGTTCCATTTCCCCGATAATCTCCTGTATCGTCATGGGCCCGGAGGCACGTTTGAGGATATCGAGAACCTGCTCAACATTCGATCGGGATTCTGCCATTTTATCGCCCTCTCGCGTTCCGTCTGTTCTCATGCATGTTAAGAATTATCTGATAACTACCTCTTTGGGCGGAATGACCGGGATAAAAGCATGTTCTGAAACGTGGTAAACATATAATTGCCAGTAGCGGGAAATTCACCGGGCACCCCATGGTTCTGTCATGAAAGTCCCCGATAGATACTATAAGCGCTCAATTGTATATGTTGGCATGACCGCAGAACCCCCCTCTTAATCGAACATTGCGACGACGCGCGGGGAGGAATATGTAGTTGTGTCTAGTCATTCTTAACGGCCAGAAATTGTTAAAATGCCCTATATATTTCACCTTTAAAGTTCGAAAGTAAAACGCAGGAAATTAGACACAACATTACATTCTATGGATTATTTTTCAGACAAAGCGGATTGGATTGCAAAAAAAGGACAGCCGTGTGAATGTCCGTTGCTTCGCCAGGAGTTTGAGATAAAAGACCACCCCAAAACGGCTCGTCTGCGAGTCAATGTTTTGGGCTACGCAGAAATATTCGTCAACGGTTGTCGTGTTGGAGATCGCGTCCTTGAGCCGGGTGTCAGTAATTATGCAGAACGTTCATTTGTCCTCGAATTCGATATAACACCGCATGTTGCCCCCGGAACAAATTGCATTGGCCTATGGTTGGCTCAAGGATGGTACAGAAAGAACGGACCAAAGGCATGTTTCCCTTTTCCAGGCGTCGTTCATGACGGACCTGTCATAAGGGCCGAACTTAATGTGGATTTTTATGACAGTAACTCGTTTGTTGTTGGTACGGATACCACCTGGAAGGTTGCCTCCAGCCATGTAACGCCCTTAGATAGTTGGTTCCATGGACATTTCGGCGGCGAGCGGGTTGACGCCAGAGACGAACTCTCTGGTTGGACTGCCCCCGGCCACGATGACGGGAACTGGCCACACGCATCCGTTATTACCATCCCTGAACACAAGGTATGCCTCTACGAAGGACCGGGGAACAGGGTCTTGGCTTCGTGGGAACCGGAAGTTGTGATGCCTTTTCACGACGAAGAAGGGGATGGGTGGTTAATCGACTGCGGGCGGGAATTCACGGGGTGGCTGGAAGTAGATTTCGGGACCGGACATCAAGCCGGCAAGGAAATTCATCTTGAGTACAGTGAAAACCCCCCGGAAAAAACGTTCAACAAATACAGGCAATGGGACGAATACGTGTGTCGTGGACACGGCCATGAAACCTTCTGCAACCGATTCAACTACCATGCATTTCGCTGGGTGAAGATCCGCGGTTGTGAAAATCAACCGGTACACGTCCAGGCGAAATTAATCGGGGCGGACATGAGGCAGACCGGTGAATTCAATTCTGACAATGAGTTACTGAACCGGATTCATGATTTGCAGGTCTGGACACTCCGCTGTTTGACACTCGGCGGCATACAGGTCGACTGTCCCCACCGGGAGCGTCTGGGCTATGGGGGCGATGGGACGGCCTCCCTGGACAGCACCCTGTATCTGTTCGGCGCTGAACATTTGTACCGTAACTGGCTTGAGCTGTGGCGGGATGAACTTCGCCAGGATGGGGGGCTGCCTC
>CAJXKU010000080.1 GCA_913055945.1 uncultured Lentisphaerota bacterium
TCTTCTCCATCCGTCTTCGGCTTTGTACGGGTGCTGCAGGCATACAGGAAATGCTCACATTCTCTGCGCAGCGGTTCCTCCTGGGCAGAAGCAATGTAGGCGGGGTCCATCTTATTGGGCGTGGGGGTAGTACCGCTCTCCCACACCACCGGTTTTTCGTAAAACGCCAACTTATGCTCCCACGGCCGGGTATCGTCAAAGACAACCATGGCGTGCGATCCCACGACCGTCAGTTTCTGCTCCTTGAATGGATTAAGCCAGCTCACGTACACATGCGAGCGAACACCTGTGGGAAACGTCATAGCAGTCAGCGTCGTGTCGGCGACACCCCCGGTCAGATAACTACCGCCGGTACACTGCACATCCGTGGGAAGCGTATCACCCGTCAAGCTGAGGATCACGGACAAGTCATGGGGAGCAAAACTCCACAACGCATTTTCTTCGGTGCGGATTCTGCCGAGGTTCAGACGGTTAGAGGCGATGTATTGCAACTGGCCGAGCGCACCGTTACCCACCAGTTCTTTGAGTTTTTCCACGCAGGGATGATACTGCAGTAAATGACCGACCATAAGGATGCACTGACGCTTATCGGCCAATGCGATAAGTTCATCAGTCTCCTCCACGTTCATACAGAGCGGTTTTTCAACGTACACGTCCTTTTCGGCCTGGAGCGCCTGTCTGGCCAAGGTATAGTGCTGTTCCGCCGGAGCACTGATTGCCACCCCCTGCACGTTTTCGTCGGTCAGGATATCGCCGACATTCTCCGCCGCTACAATGTCAGGATACTGTTCCCGGCATGCCCGCAGGGCTTCCGTTCGGGGGTCGCAGACCGCGTACAACCCCCCTGATTCATAAAAATTGCGGGCGAGTTTTTTGCCCCAGTATCCCGCACCGATCAGAGCAACCCGGTGTTGATGGGGTGAGTCGGCTTTAACATGAGCTGTTCGTTCTGTCATGTTCTGGTCCCGGTTTTTGCTGTCCAGATCGTTCATTGTGTCATACCTGAAGAATCCGATACCGACCGCCTGCATACAGAAGGCTCATGTCCGTACCTTCGCACGCAACGGCAAACCTCCGGCGTGAGATCGATCATGCCCGGAAAACCCCGGCAGCATCGGGCAGCACATTACGGGTATCCACGATCGGAACGCCGTAGCTGAGCAGGTTCATACTTTTGTATTCATCGTGAGCTGTGGTCAACAGAAAACAGTCATAGTCAGAATTGACGGATTGACATTCCTTCCCTGCTAATTCAGGATGTGCCCGGGTTCCGGGTATCCGATCAATGTACGGATCATGGTAATCGACGTGGGCGCCTTTCTCCATCAAGCGCTTCATCAGAACCAGGCTCGGACTTTCGCGCATATCGTCGACATTCGGTTTGTACGCAACGCCCAACACCAGTATACGGCTTCCGTTTACCGCCTTCCGTTCGCTATTAAGGCAATCCTGGACTTTGTGAAGGACCCACTCAGGCATGCCGGTGTTCACTTCGCCTGCAAGTTCGATGAATCGTGTTGGGATACCGTGCTCACGTGCTTTCCAGGTGAGATAAAAGGGGTCTATGGGAATACAGTGCCCCCCCAAACCGGGACCGGGGTAGAACGGCATATAGCCGAATGGCTTCGTATCGGCGGCGTTGATTACCTCCCAGATATCAATGCCCATTCCGGAAAACACCATTTTCAACTCGTTCACCAAAGCGATGTTCACACAGCGGAAAATGTTCTCCATCAGCTTCGTCGCCTCTGCGGTTCGACAGGATGAGACCGGAACTGTTCTGGGCACAACACCACTATACAACGCCCGAGCCGCGTTGAGACATGCTTCATTCAGGCCGCCGACCACTTTCGGAATGCTCGAAGTCTTGTATTCCTTGTTGCCCGGATCTTCGCGTTCAGGCGAGTACGCAAGCATAAAGTCACTGCCTGCTTCCAGGCCGGACCCTTCCTCAAGTATCGGGGCCAGAACCTCTTCAGTTGTACCGGGATACGTGGTCGATTCCAGCACGATCAGTTGCCCCTTCCTGAGAGAAGGAGCCATCGCACGAGCAGTTTTTCTGACGAACGTAAGATCCGGCTCCCGATGTTCGTCCAATGGCGTCGGCACACAGATAAGAAGAGCACTGCATTCACTGATCCGGGAAAAATTGCTGGTGGCGTCGGCATGGCCTTTTTCCGAAAACACTGACGCGACGTTTGTATGATCTATCTCCCGAATGTAGGACTCACCCTTTTTTAATGTTTCAACCTTCGCATGATCGGTGTCGAAGCCTAGGATGGTGTAACCGCTCTTTCCAAACTCCAACAACAACGGCAGCCCCACGTACCCGAGGCCTATGACTCCTATCACCGCGGATTTGCTCTGCATAGCGGCAGCAAATTGCTGTTCCATCGGTTTTCAACCTTACGTTTTACGTGTACCTCATATACAGCAGACAATGTCGTCATCCCGTTCTTCGTAATATATAGTTCGGCGGTTTTTTGACTTCCGATTCCCTCTACCCCGTTTTACAGATCGATCCGCCGCAGCTAACGGGGCGGTCCGCACATGTGTGACCAAGTGTCTGCTGAATCGCCGCGCACGCGAGGTGTCAGAACAATCGCTGCGGTTATGTTATTACGTTCATCTACCTATCGTATAAATCCCGCAGCGAGTAGAAACGAGATAACACGCTTATGAAAAACTCCGTGATTGAAACGATCTACACAGCAAATCAGCGCGGCGGACGCATGCTTTCGGTGATTGACCTCGTCGAACGGGATACCCTCACGCCGGAACAGGCAGCTTTTCTGACACACCGCGTGGCCGCGGGAGACTCGTTCCTGGTCGGCGCCCGTCCGGGCGGAGCAGGCAAAACCACCCTCATGTGTGCCCTTCTGGCGATGATCCCGGAAGACGAACCCATAGCACTTACAACTCAGGACCAGAGCTGGCAGAATCTTGCCCCCCGCCACTGCCTTGTCGCCTACGAAATCAGCCCCGGGTCATACTTAGCCTACATATGGGATAAAGATCTCCGTACGTTCCTCGATGAAGGGCTTCGAGGAAATCGGTTAGTGACCAATCTCCACGCGGATGATCTGCAGGAGGCATATGAACAGCTCGTATCCGACAACGGTGCCACATCTCAGCAATTCGACACGTTCAATCTCTTTCTGCCCATTTATACGTCAGGCAGCTTTTTGTCTTCCCGACACAAAGTTCCCTTTATTGATCGCAACCAGACCGGAGACTGGGAAAAAATAAAACGCGGCAGCCCACCCCAGGAATACGACTCGGCTATAGTCGACTTTATTCACGGTTGCCTGAACAACAGAACGTTCAACGTAGAACACGTCAGGGAGGCCTGGCTCAACTCCGGCATCCCTCAACGTCTCTCCGCTCACACGGCGTAAAGCGGGTTCTTCCCGCATTTCTGGGAAGGTACTCTTGTTCAGAATCGCAATGCCCCATGGTTCAAAAGGCGCGGGAATTGCGTATGCAACATAGCCGCGTAGGCGGAAACAGACATTGTGCCCGAGCATCAGATCAGCCGGCCTTTCCCCCCTTGCAACGGCGGTTCCTGTCCACAAGATGAAAGACCAAAAGATCTTATCCCCCAAACAGCAAGCCGTTTGACAGTCTATATGTGAACGCTTACATTGTCAAATGGACGGGGCTCTGTCATAAAAGAACATGGTAAAACAGGGATTTGCCCGTTTTTCGCAGCAGGAAACACCAAACTGACGGATGCACGTCAGCAGAAAGAGGAAGCCGTAGCTCAAATGACAGCCGCACAGATTCTACCCTACGCCAGTGCAGCAGTGGTCGGATTTGTCGCCACCTACCTGCTGACCCCCGCATGCCAAAAGCTGGCCTTCGCCCTGAATATCGTGGACATGCCGGATGAACGCCGTATCCACCAGACCCCCACCCCCCGAAACGGCGGACTTGCCATTTTTCTCGGTTTTCATGCCGCATGCGCGTCCTTTTTCCTTCTATCCGCCGGCTTGGGACAGCAAACCAACCTGAACTATGACTGGTGGATTTGCCTTAGTATTGCCTCTACCGCCGTATTCATTCTCGGGCTGGCGGACGATATCAAAGGCTTTTCCCCGCTTCTGAAACTTGGAGGACAACTTCTCATTGCTTCCCTGGCGTTCTTCATCGGATTCAAGATGAACAGTATTCTCAGTTACCAATTGCCGATGCCCTTAGATTTCATCCTCACGCTCGGCTGGATCATGATCATTATGAACGCGTTCAATCTGATTGACGGGATGGATGGGCTTGCCACTGGCCTGGCACTGATTGCCGCTGTGGGTATTTTCTGCGGTCTCCTGCTCCGAGCCAACTTAGCGGACGCGGTCGGCATGCTTGCCCTTGCCGGCGCCTGCCTGGCGTTTTTACGGTTCAACTTCCATCCCGCACGTATCTTTCTGGGAGATTCCGGGAGTCTATTTCTGGGATTTATTGTGGCAACACTGGCTCTAAGTACGAGCTCAAAGACGACGGCGATTCTGGCGTTGGGCGTTCCATTCTTCGCGGTAGGGATCCCCCTGTTCGACACCATGCTGGCCATATGGCGACGATCCCTTCGCCGCGTGCTTTACAAAGACCAGGAGTTTTCGGGTCTCTCAGGGATTATGAAAGCTGACGCGTTACACATCCATCACAGACTTCTGCGAACAGGATTGTCCCAACACCAGGTTGCCATTGCATTGTACGCGCTGAATATCGCTCTGGTACTGCTCGCCTTGATCGCCCTACTCTACCACGCCAGTGCCACCGGCTTTTTTATCCTAAGCTTTGTTGCGGGCGTCTATGTCATCATACGGCATCTGGCACGTCTGGAACTGTGGCAAACAGGCCGGGTGATCGCAGAGGGCTTAAAACGACCTCCCCGACGGGGGATCCCCTCCCTGCTGTATCCTATCCTGGATATAGCAGCTCTGGGCGCGGGTTTTGTATGCGCGCTTCTACTCCTGAACACTACAGAGTACGCCGTGTCTGCCTCCACTGCCACAAAGGTTCTGTTTCCAATATGGCTTTCAATCCCTTTCCTGCTGCTGGTCATTTCCGGCATCTACAAACGGATATGGTCTCGAGCCCGCCTGAATGATTTCTTTAAACTGGGCTGTATTCTTGTTGCCGGACTTCTTCTAGCCTGCGGGGTAACGTTGCTATCCACAGATGCGCTAGAAAGTAAAAATGTATTTTTGCTGACGATCTTTGAAATACTCCTGATTATTCCCGCGGTTTTCTTCAACCGGGTCTCCATGCGCCTGGTGCTGGAACTTACCGCCATGTGCGATCGAAGACACCTCTGGCCTTCTGAATGCACCCGAATTCTGATATACGGCGCAGGGACCAGGGCAATGTCTCTGCTCAAAGAGATGTCGCATCCGGATCATAGCTCGTTCGAAGGCACGCATGTGGTAGGCTTTATCGACGATGATCAGAATCTTTGGGATCGATTCGTGTATGGCTACAAGGTTCACGGCGGCATTGATCACCTGGGGAAGGTCGCAGAAAAAGAGCAAATTGACAAGCTGATCGTCACCCCGTCGTTTATCCCGGAAGAAACTGCCAACGAACTCGTGCGTAATGGCGAAAAATACGACTTTTCCGTGACCAAGTGGGTAACCGGCGAACAACCTTTAAACATACAGCACCAGCCAGCCGCCGCAAAATCTGAAGGAGGAGACATCAGCGGCAACGCAGAGCAGCGAAAAGCCCAACCTATGTCGCGTACGTCTGCTTGAAACTTATGATTCGTCTCATAAAGGGGGCGCTGATAAAAGAAGTCCGTTTTCAGAACGAACGGATCAGGAAACGGAGCCTACGCCGGGTTACACACTGATCACCGCCGGTTACTCGATGTCAAACGTCCGGAACTCTGCCGGTTCCGGCGCCTGATCAACGGTTGCTGCCACATCAGTGATATCTTCAACGGTGGCCTGCACATTTTCAACACGGTCCAACAGCATCCAGGAAAGCTCATTTCTGCAGTAAGACCAGTAGCGAATACACAGAGCGTTGCCCTCCGTTCCCCACTTTGTGATCTTCGAATGCCCCTTGAGAACGCTTTCATTCCCACGGGCGTAGTCGACGAGCCGTTGAAGAAGTCGCTTCGCCGGTTTACGCGGAAAAATGTCCAACTGAGCGGCTTCCTCCTGAGTATCGCCGAAGAAAAACAGCGAGACCTTCGCTGGCTCTACTGAGGGCAGGAATACGACAACGGAAGGACAACTGCCGCGATGATAGCGACTTGACCCGGAGAGTATGTGAACGCGTTTATTCCAGGGGGGACGGTACGTTTGAATCCGGCGATGCTCTTCCAGCAAGGCGTGAAGTTCTGATCCTACCGTTATGTAATCGACATCGGCCACCGCCTCGTAAAACTGACGGGGTTTAGAAGTTTCCGAGACACGGTGAGGCTGGTAGCAGTAGTCCTTCATACGCCGAGCCAGGTTGGCAGCTTTTCCTACGTACAGAACATTGTTGCCCGAATCCTTCATCAAATATACGCCGGGCACGCCTGGAAAAGCATCCGCCGCCTGTTCGAAAATACCGGCAGGTTTGACCGGTTCTTCCAAAGAGGCAAAGAGCGAGGTTGTGTCTGCAACCCCCCTCCGGCCCGCTGCTTCGAAGAGGGACCACGTCAGCTCTTCTGTTTCCGTGGCATAAATGCCACGTTCTTCTTCCACCGTTTCCGGTTCTGCCGGTTCGGGTTCCAGAAGTTCCGGATCGGAGGAATCGGATGGCAGGAATGATTCAAAACTTTTCACAGCGTGATCGAGATCGAACATCCGCAGATGCGGTGCCGCCTGCGGCGCGTATCGCTTGACAAAGCCGCGCCACCCGCGTCCGCGGCCAACCAGAAGGTAGGGAGACGGTAACACGCAGCGGAGCAGTTGACGGACCTGTCCCGTTAAATTCGGTGGGAGAGTCTCGCGTACCTCGCGGCACGTCATCCGCTGTTGCTGCCGACCTCCGTCGAATAGTGTCAGGGTAACACTGCGCGTGCCTCTCTGGTTCCCCGGAACGCAGTCCACGAGCAGAAGCAGGAATCCATCCTGAAAAATCTCATGTTCTAAGTGCGTCAATGAGCAGGATTCCATGTACTGATGTAATCCGAAAAGCGGATATTTATTCTATCCCTAACACACATCCACTCAAGGCGCTCCTGTTATGACTTCACTCGAAGCAAGTCAAAGCACAGGAAACACGCCTCATTACACCGACTCGCTTTCTTCGGAGAATAGCACAGGCTGAGTCAGTCTATGCAAATGAATTACTCATGTCGAGTGTGCGTCCGCTCGTCTCTTTCTTGAAGGTGGAATTTTCAATTTTTTTTTGCAGTCTGCTATAGAAAAGATCCTCGTCCAGCGGAAGTTCCACTCCCTCGTTCAGCCACGAGGAAAGGAGAATCGCATTAGAGATCTGCAGACTTTTTATCCCTTCCGTGCCGGGTGCTATAAGCTCTTTGCCTTCACGGATGGCTTCGACCCAATTCCGCGTAATACCTGCGTGTCCCTGGTCTTGACCTTGTACGGGGATTTGACATTTCCAGCATTCGGGTTTTGCGAAGCCCCCGGCGAATGTACGGTTAGCCTCGCTTACAGACTGACGGGTGCGATAAAAAGACAATTCGTTATGTTCAAGGACGATCAGTCCTCGATCACCGGCAATTTCAAGCCTATCTGAACCGGGCGCCTCCCCGGTACTGGCGATGAACACGCCGGTGGCACCGTTATCATAGCTGACATAAGCGGTGACATCGTCCTCGACTTCGATGTTATGCCATTTGCCGAAGTGACAGAATCCATTTACGTAACTCGGTTCGCCCACGATCCACTGCCAAAGGTCAAGCTGATGCGGACATTGATTGAGCAGCACACCGCCGCCTTCTCCTTCCCAGGTGGCGCGCCAGCCGCCGGAATCGTAGTAGCTCTGGGTACGGAACCAGCTGGTGATAATCCATGTGGTCCGCATGACCTCGCCGATTTCGCCGGAGGCGACGATGTCTTTCAGCTTCCGGAATACGGGCGTTTGGCGCTTCTGAAACATGATCGCGAAGCACTTTCCGCTCTGTTCTGCTGCTTCATTCATTTCCCGTACTTGCTTGGTGTAGGAACCAGCCGGCTTCTCGATCAGCACGTGCAGACCTTTTTCGAAAGCCTGAATCGCCAAGGGCGGATGTTGATAGTGGGGCGTACATATCATTACGCCATCCACCGGGGCAGAGGCGAAAAACTCCTGCGGGTCTTCGTAACATGCTATATCAGCACCAAGATTGCTCTTCGCCGCATCGAGCCGTTGTGGGTCAGCATCACAAACCGCAGTGATGCATGCGCCCGGAATTTTGCCGGCCTGGATATAGCCCGCGTGATTTGATCCCATAGCTCCGTAGCCCATGATACCGATGCGCGTGGTGTCCATCTTTTATACCTCCTTAGAAATAACACTCGTTCGAATCGCATGTTATGTTTCGCGTACACGCCGGGAGCAATGTGCTTTTCTGTTTCCGGTTCCGTCAAGTAATCCCGACAGATACGGCTAACATCACGCTCTGATTGTCGGAACAATCTATTGAGCATGGTATAGTAATACTATAGGTGCCGAGAAGTACGAAACCATTTGAATTTAAGGACGAGATGAGAGTATTATGGCTATTCTGGAACTCCCTACCCGCGAACATTGCATGTGGGACGCAGTCTCCCTCGGCGAAATTATGCTTCGTTTCGACCCTGGAGACAGACGGGTTCATACCACCCGCTCGTTCAATGTCTGGGAAGGCGGCGGCGAGTACAATGTCGCGCGAGGTCTGCGACGGTGTTTCGGTCTCACAACCTCGGTTGTTACTGCATTCGTGGACAACGGGGTGGGAAGGCTCCTGGAAGATCTTGTCCTGCAAGGGGGAGTAGACACCTCCCATATCTATTGGCAGGCTTTTGACGGCGTCGGACGTGAAGCAAGGAACGGACTGAATTTTACTGAAAAGGGGTTCGGCGTCCGACCAGCAAAAGGTATTGCTGACCGCGGGCATACAGCAACCAGCCAGTTGAAGCCGGGCCAGATCGATTGGGAGAGGATTTTCAAGCATGAGGGTGTACGATGGTTTCACTGCGGCGGTATCTTTTCGGCTTTAGGGGAAAAAACTCCTGAAGTGGCCAAAGAGGCGATGCAATGTGCAAAAGAGAACGGAACGGTCGTCAGCTATGATCTGAACTACCGGGCGAGTCTGTGGAAGTCATTCGGCGGACCGAAGCGCGCGATTGAAGTCAATCAGGGGCTTGCCCCTTACATCGATGTCATGCTCGGTAACGAGGAAGATTTTACGAAAGCTCTGGGATTTGAAGTGGAAGGTTTGGATGAAAACTGCTCCAAGCTTGATCCCGCCAATTTTAAAAAGATGATCACTGAGGCGGTCGAAAAGTTCCCCAACTTCAAAGTTGTGGCGACTACCCTGCGTAACGCTCGAACCGCCGGCTTCAACGACTGGGGGGCTGTCCTGTATGCGGACGGCGAATTTCACGAAGCTACACAGCGTCAGTCGCTGGAAATCTACGACCGGGTAGGAGGTGGGGATTCTTTCGCTTCAGGGCTGATCTACGCGTTCTTATGCGAAAAATCTCCACAGGACGCTGTGCAGTACGGGGCAGCCCACGGAGCTCTGGCAATGACCACCCCCGGCGATACCAGTATGGCTTCTGTGGCGGAGGTTGAAAACCTTGTCCAGGGCGGCAGCGCCCGCGTGCAGCGATAAACGCTGAATCTTGAGAAAAAGCCGATAGAGCGGTCCGGGTCACGCTTGAGTTATATTCTCCTTGTACCACGTCCCGAGAGTTTGCTCATCATGCCGATTCCCTTCGGCAATAAGCTCGCGGCCTTTATCGACCATATCCCAGACGTTCCAGAATATGATCCCTTGGACGCGTTCGTCCTGCAGATAGAAGATGATGCCCTTCTGAGCAAATTGTTCCCAATGGGTCACAACATCCATGCCGGAGCCGGTCACCCCCACCGCCTCGTAGCCGAGATCGAACAAGTCGGCGTAAAACAACGGCAGATACTCGTACTCCCGCTGACCTCCCGCCATATTATACCCTGCTGTTCTGCCCATGACCTGGGTGTTATCATCATGCTCAACGCGCAGGCGTCGGTTTAAATCTGAATTGTAAAAATTCGCCACATCTCCTGCGGCATATACCTCAGAATGGCTGGTACGCAAATACTTATCCACCTGTACCCCGTCATCCACCTCAAGCCCCAGCTCTTCCGCCAGGCGCGTACTCGGATTGATACCAAGTCCAGCAACGACAACATGGGCCTCAATATTCGCCCCGGTGGTCGTGCGGAGCTCATAAACTTCCTCGAATGTATTGAGTTCTTCAACTGTGGTTCCGGAAAGTACTTTGACGCCCTGTTCTTCAAAGTACTGATTCAAGTAATCGCTTAACTCATTGGGGAAAATCCGGCCACAGATACCGCTTTCCGGGAAAACCATGGTAACCTGAACACCGTTCATCGTCAGCGCCGCTGCAATTTCTGAACCGATAAAGCCGCCGCCGATCACAAGAACGCGGGTTCCTTCCTGCTGTACTTTGCGCCTCAACGTATGGTAGTCGTCCAGATTCCGGTAATATAGGATGCCCTTATCGGAAGTATTGGGCAGTTCCCTTGGCGCACCTCCTGTGGCCAGCAGGAGTTTCTGCCACGTGTACGCTTCGTCCCTGTCATCTTTGGCATTTTTGCGATCCGGATCAACTTCTACAATTTCGCGACCGTGGAGGATTTCAACCCCCGAGAGTTCAGATGTTCCGCACCAGATACTGCCTTCGTCAGTACCCTGCCACAAAGACTTTGTCAGCGGCGGCCGAAAATATGGTTCGCGGGGTTCCGATCCGATGATGCCGATTGTGCCGCCGGCATCCCGCTCGCGAATACCCCTGGCGGCCGCGTCTGCAGTCATGCCGTTGCCCACGATGAGATAGGTAAATTCTTTCATGTGAATCCTCCCTCTTTTCCACGGGTTCGTATACATCCTCACCTTTACAACTACAATGTATTTTTCTTGTCGTTGTTTGCACAGTGTTTCGGCGGAATCTTTTGCCGAATTGTTCTTATCAGCGTATGATATCGAGGTTGAGCAGGAGATTCTTCGGTTAAACTGTTAAAGTTTTAACGCTGATACAAAGAAGAAAAGATTGACAGAAAAATGGGAGAGTAGAATGCCGATAGACAGAGGAGCAGAATATGAACATCTTAGCAGAACTTAAGGTCTATGCCCCTTATGTGTTTCCTCCCCTGATCGGAGCGGTAATCGGCTATATCACCAATTATCTGGCCGTGCGTATGCTTTTCCGACCGTTACACGCATGGCACTTGTTCGGACTCCGAGTTCCCCTGACGCCGGGTATCTTTCCGGCAAAGCGTGCACAGATCGCCACTCGCATGGGACAGACGGTCGGCAAGCGCCTTATTACCCGGGAAGCGGTAGCACAAGCCATGGAGAAGCCGAAATGCCGGAAGGCATTACGCGGAGCTGTTCATGACCGGCTCAGCCGTTTCCTGGAAAAGGATCTGGGGCCTGCGAGTTCGTTGATTCCTCCGGGCTATGAGAGAAGATTCGATGAAATTCTGAACCAAGCCGAGGGCAGTTTTTGTGATACCATCTTCCGGTATATCGACGCAGATGATTTTCCCATGCGGGTGGACAGATTTTTACAGGAAAACATGGACGAAGTCCTGGCCGGCATGCTCGGGGCTCCTTCCGGCAAAGATCCTTCTTCCACACCGATCCAAGAGCGACTCCGTAACTTTGTTGAGGAATATGTCCTTGGTTCTGAAGAGCTCGAACGACAGGTTTCGGCCTGCCTCGATGCTGTGTTTTCCTCCGCCCGCTCATCAGATAAAGAAATCTGTTCGCTTTTACCGGCCACGGCCCACCAATCCATCTGCCGGCTGATAGAACGGGAAGTGCCGCCTGCATTGGAAATGTTCGTTGAGAAACTGCAGCAACCGGAATTACAGGAACGCTGGAGAGGAGGCATAAAATCCTTGATGAAGAACTATGTATCCTCCAGGCGTGGCATTACAGGAAGTGTAATCCGGATTCTGGTTGAGGATAAAATCGACAGGGAAAGCTCAGAATTTAATGAAAAACTTCGCCAGGAATTGACGAATATGCTTCGCGACCACGAAACGCAGGCCGAGGTGGTTGAGGTAGTGCAACAGGAAGTAGACCGGCTCCTGCAGAAGCCCTTTTACGAGCTGTTTGCAAATCTGGCGGAAGAGGATGTTCAGCAGTTAAAATCCGCGGCGAAGCAGAAGGTCTTCTCCTTACTGCACGATCCGGAAACCCTGAACACGGTGACGCGAGCTTTAGAAAAGGGAATATTACGGGCGGAACAGGAGAACGCTGATCTTGAAAAAGAGGAGCCTGCAACCGGGCAGGATACCATGTACTGCGGCGTGCTGGTGCAGGGGGTGATCAATGCTTTGCGCGATCCGGACCTACGCGGATTCCTTCGTAACAAATGGCAGGGAACAATCAATCACTGGATCTATAATCGTCCGTTAGGAAGATTGGACAACCGTATACCTGAGGATCTGCGCTCAGAGCTGGAAGAATTTCTGCACGAGCAGGTGCTGCAGATTTTGGCGAAAGAGATCCCCGTATTAATTGAAACAATCGACATCCAGGAACTGGTCGAAGAAAAGGTTAATGCTCTGCCGATCAGTGAAGTGGAGATCGGAAGAGCACACGTCTGAACTCCAGTCACGTCCGCATCTCGTATGCCGTCTTCTGCTTGAAAAAAA
>CAJXKU010000081.1 GCA_913055945.1 uncultured Lentisphaerota bacterium
GGGATTGGCGATATTCGTGGTACATGCTGTTATGCAGCGGCCGCATCCTATACAGGCGATCTGTCCAAAACGGTCATGCATATATTTACCTTTTCTGTAAAATCGGTGACGGAATCGTTCGCTCCGCTGTTTGCGGAAGTTGTGGTTGCCTGCCACGAGGGCGAATTCCTGTAGCATGCAACCGTCCCACTTTCGGTAGCGGGTGGCACTGGACAGGTCGTATCCCGGATCGTCCTGCATATCGAAGCAGTAGCAGGTCGGGCAAACCAGGTTGCAGGAGCCGCAGGAGTAGCACATCTCTGCCCGTTTTTCCCAGATGGGGTGGTCGTAGCTTTCAGCCAAAACAGCCGGGAGTTGCTCGGGGGGACAGTTGAGGTCGTAACGTTTCAGAAAACGTTGTAGGTCTTCCCACACTTGCTCGCGACGGGCCAAGGTAGCCTCATCCGCTTCCGTTGCGCTCGGAAGGTGTTTGACTAGATCTTCGCCTTTTTCCGTTCGTGCATCCACGACGTAGGTTTCGCCTACCAGTGTAAGCAGTACGTCGAATCCTTCCTGTACAGTAGCGGTGCCCATGGATGCGGCGAAAACATTACGGGACGGATTCTGCACATCGCAAGCCACGATGGTGGCGTTGTTACGACGGTTCATATAATGTGCGTCGTAGTTATCAGACTGGAAGACTTCGTCCATTTGTGTGATGGCTGCGACGTCATAGGGGTGCACCCCGAACAGGACGAATGGCGAATTATCGGTAACTGACTGGTATTCACCCTCTTGGGTGTAGCTGATCAGGGGTTCGATTTCCGGCTGTAAAAAACGTTTCGGCGGTTGAACGGTGACGTCGTGGTCAAGGCGCAGCTCCGAAGCTTTTTCGAGTCTGTCGAAGACGAACTTATCGCGTTCTGCACGGGGGCCGAAGACCGTTGTATGATCGAGAAGTGCGGTCACCCATTGTCCAAGCGTTTGTCTGTCGATTTTGCACAAGCTCATGTGATGTGCTCCTGTTTATAAGCGGTTCATCTTACCCGGTGTATAGGGCGAGCATTTCCCGGAGGACATCGCGCCGACTTACGATGCCGGCCAGTTGGTCACCTTCGGTGATGATGACTCGACGTATTCGATGTTTGGCAAAACTGTTGATAATGTTTTCAATATTTGTGTCCGGCGAAAACGTGAATGCGGGTTGTGTCATTGCTTGATTCACTTGAGTAACATCCGCTTCTCCGCTGAATGCAAAGTTCATAATGTCATGTTCGGTGACGCAGCCCAGCACGTTGTTGTTATCGTCTACGACGGGTAAGCCGCTGATCCGATGTGACAGCAGGAGTCGAATGGCGTCCGTCAGAACATCGGTCGGGCGGACGGAGACGACATTCTGTACCATTATGTCCCGCGCTTTTGTCTGTTTCATTTTGCGTTTGTCCTCACCTTGTTGTTTGGCACATCTGATTGCGCTTTGTCAGCGTCTGATTCCTATAAAACGTTGTCGGCGGAACCTGCTCGCTTCTCCCGGCGGTGTCGGTACACGCGAAAGGTGCGAAGTGAATTTATGTGGACGCGAGCTTGTTGAGTTGCTCGGTGATAATGCGTACGTGCCGTTTTTCCTCCTTGAGGATTTCCCCGATTTTGTCCTGTCCGAATCTGGCAGGAACAAGGTCCTGGATGCCAAGGTAAAATGCAATTGTGTCTTTCTCCTTGTCAAGAGCTACGTTAAGAATACGGCTGAAGTCCGGAGATTGGCCGACGAGCTGCTCAGGATTTTCGTAACGTCCGCCCATTGAAGAATGGTCCGCCATAGCCTTCAGATATTGAGCATTTTCATCGTACGGATCAAATGCCGTTTCTTCTTTTTCCGCATCGCTGAGATTGTTGCGCATTTCACTGAAAATCTGCTCGTGTTTTTCTTCCCAGCCGGCGAGTTCTTCTAAAAGTTGCCGTCCGCCGGGGTAATCCACTGCGCGCGCGGCTGTATTGTAAAAAACAGCCGCATCTTGCTCTTTCCGTATAGCAACCTGGAAAATGTCATCTGCGCTGAATTGTATCGACACGATGAGCCCTTTCTCTGTTTTTAGCTGAATTCTGTGGCTCTCACTTACTCATCAGCCCACAACAAACTCGGATTGTCTTATTATAAGTAGGAATTTATACATTAACAGCCCTTGAGTAAACTGCAAGGATTGTTGCGCGACTTTCTTAACATAGCTGACTCCAGGACATTTTACTATTTGCTCAGGTTTATGAGGTATGGATGAATCCTGTTGATAGAAGCACTTCGAGGTGTCGGTTCTTCACTGTCCCAGCAGGCACACTCGATGCAGGCTGTTTATCTCCCCGTTTTCGGTTGAAGGATATAGTATATGGCAAACCTGGTGCACGCTGAAAAAGAAGACTTGAAACTCCATGCCGGCGCGTGTGTCGAAAGCGCGCGGAAAATGTGAACGAGGCATGGACATGAAGGGATTGAAGAAAAACAGGGAAGAGGTTGATTATGTCTGTACAATATAAAGACTACTATAAAATCCTCGGCGTCTCAAAGGACGCCAGCCAGGACGAAATTAAACGGGCTTACCGAAAATTGGCAAGAAAGCATCATCCGGACACTGCAAAAGATAAGGAACACGCAGAGGACAAATTCAAGGAATTGAACGAAGCGTACGAAGTTCTCAGTGATCCTGAAAAGCGGAAAAAATACGACCAGCTGGGGGCGAATTGGCAGCAGGGCGGATTTCAGCCTCCTCCCGGCGGGCATCAAGGCCGGTCTTACCGTACGGCCCGGGGTGGGGCCGGCGGCTTCGAGCAGAGTTTTGAATTCGGGGGTACCGGGTTCAGTGATTTCTTCGACATGTTCTTCGGTTCCATGGGAGGCGCTTCCATGGGCGGAAGAGGCTTTGGCGAAGAAGGCGCTGATCCGTTTTCCCGTATGGACTTCGGTGCCGCCGCTCAGCAGGCACAAGGCCAGCCCCAGCGGGGGCAGGATATTGAGGCAGACTTAAGGGTCAGTATAGAAGAGGCATTATACGGGGGTAAGCGTACGGTATCTTTCCGCCGGGATCAATCATCCCCCAAGGAGACCTACACCGTCAAGATTCCAAAAGGCGTGCGGGAAGGACAACGGATTCGTCTCCCCGGAAGAGGGCACAGCGGATCCCGGCAGGGATATGAAGGCGATCTTTATCTGCGGGTGCGCTTTGAACGGCATCCGGAGTTTTCTGTGGAGGGGCACGATCTGTACCATGATCTCGATCTGCCGCCATGGAAAGCCGTTTTAGGCTGTACGGTGAAAATCCCCTTGCCGGAAGGAAAAAAGGCTGAAGTACGTATACCTCCCGGTTCCCAGAATGGGCGAAAATTCCGCTTTGCCGGGCACGGCCTTCCGAAAAAAGGCGGAGGACGTGGGGATCTGTACGCAGTGCTGGATGTTCGGATACCCACGCGGATATCCGGAGAAGAGAAAGAACTGTGGGAGAAGCTGGCGCGCGTGTCCGGAGATAAAGTGGAATAATCCGCGGCATAAAACCGTAGATCATCGTATGAGAGGGTAGTCGCTTTATGAGCAATTTAAGAAAAAGGGACGATAGACAAAAGACTTGCCCCGCAGCTGAATGCGTTGTTGGATTCGCAGAAAATCCGATGCGTACAGCGGCATTTAGGGGCGGTTCAACGCGTTGGTGAGTGGAGAACAGATTGTGGAATCCCTGAGCGAAAAAGTGGATCCGACTGCATTTTCATTGGTAAAGCGCTTGCGTCAAGCGGGGTATCAAGCGGTTTTTGTGGGCGGATGTGTCCGGGATGGTCTTCTGGGTAAACAGCCGAAAGACTGGGATATTGCTACGGAGGCCACGCCGGAGGAGATTGAGAGAATTTTTGCCCGCACGATTCCGGTGGGGAAAGCGTTCGGCGTGATGCTTGTCCACGAAGACGGGAAAGATTACGAGGTGGCTACGTTCCGCACAGAAGCGGAGTATCACGATGGCAGGCGACCGGATAAAGTGAAGTATGCGGGTCTACGGGAGGACGCTACCCGCCGGGATTTTACCATCAATGCCCTGATGTACGACCCTGTCACAGACCGGATATTGGACTACGTTGGAGGTAAAGAGGATCTTGAACAGGGTGTTGTACGGACGGTGGGGGTCCCTTTAGAGCGGTTTAACGAAGATAAGTTGCGGTTGATTCGGGCTGTTCGGTTTGCCGCTCGAACCGGATTCGAGTTGGAAGAAGAGACCTTGAAAGCAATGCAGAACTCCGCGTCGGAGATTGCTGAGGTAAGCGGGGAGCGAATCGGGGAGGAATTGCGCCGCATGTTTAGTGAAGGTGCTGCAGAGAACGCGCTCCTGCTGCTGGAGAGATCCGCGTTGATAGAACACGTCCTGCCCGAAGTGGCGGGTATGAAGGGCGTTCCTCAGCCGGAGGCGTTTCATCCCGAGGGGGATGTCATGACCCATACGCGATTGATGTGTCACTTCCTTGATGAAACGATCCGTTTTTCGATGGCACAAGAGGAAAATTGTCAAGGTTACCAGGAGGAGGACGGCCGGATCAGTGCAGGCTTGAGGGAGGATGAACAGGGGGGTAAACGCCTTTGTTTCCCAGGGGCGGCGGCGCGGGAAATTCTGGCGTGGGCGGTGCTGTTGCATGACGTGGGGAAGCCGTCTACGCTGCAGTTTGCTGAGCGTATCCGGTTTGATCTGCATGATCGTAAAGGGGCTGAGATTGCCCAGGACGTGCTGCGGCGTCTGCGTCGGCCGAATCGGGTAGTGGGGCCGGTTTGCGAAATTATTGGGAGGCACATGCGTTTTTCGGAAATTCCAAATATGAGAACGGCTAAGCGTAGGCGGTGGTTGAACGACGAGCTGTTTCCTTATGATCTTGAATTGCATCGTATTGACAGCGAAGGCAGCCATGGGAAAATGGATACGTATTTTTACGCGTTAAACGCGTGGGAAGAAGAACGTGTCCGTGAACCGGAGCCGGAGCCTTTGCTGCGGGGTAGAGACTTAATTGAAATGGGGTATAAACCCGGTCCGCGTATGGGGCGTATTCTGGCTGCCGTGGAGGATGCGCGGCTGGAAAATCGCATCGGCGACGCTGATGAGGCGCGGGAATGGGTGCGACACCACTTCCCTCTAAACGCGGAGAATGAACCTAAATGTCGCAGTTGATTTAGGATGAAGGCTCCGTACAATGATCCTGAATCCGTATTTCAGGTTCATTCCTGTCGGGTAATCGCGTTGTAGAGGTCTTCGAGTTGTTGTCCAACATAAGAAATGGAGTGGCGTTCGACCTCTTCCAAAGCTTTTTCTCCCATTTCCTTAGTTCTTTCAGGCTGTGTGTAGAGTTCCTCCATTGATGTGGTCAGGCCGTCCACGTCATCCGGTTCGAAGAGAATCCCGTTCGACCTGGAGGTGACAAGTTCGGGGATACCTTTGGCGCGGGGGCCGATCACCGGCAGACCGAAAGCCATGGCCTCGAGGATGCTTACAGGTTGGTTTTCGGTCTTGCTGGCCGTTACGAAAATATCCCCGAGTCTGGGTACATTATCGGAAATAAGCTGATGATGGGGTACGTGTCCGATGCGTTCGACAACATCATCTAAGCCTTGTTGTTTGATGGATGCATCGAGCTGTTTCTCAGTCGGACCGCCTCCCACTATGGCTAAACGACTCTGGGGGTATTTGCTGACGATCCGCCGGAATGCTTCAAGCACTTGTTCAAGAGACTTCTCCTGTGATATTCTGCCCACGTAAATGAAAATCGGTTCGTGGCCGGCGAGATTCGACGCCTGGCGTTTTTCATCAATCTGTTCTTTGGGGAGGAAATCGGGTCTGTGCATTCCGTTGGATAAAAGGACAGGGTCTTTCTTGAGTCCGTGGGCGAGAAGCTGGTCCCGGACAGCGGTAGATGGAGTGACGACCCGATCACAGCGATTGAAGAAGGATATTGAGTACTTCCACATTGCTTTCTGTATTGCCTGCGTGCGGGGAAGATGGAAATGCTTCAGGTATTCCGGCTCCGCGAAAAACGTGTGGAATGTTCCTACGGTGCCCGCTTTCAACAGCTTGCTTGCGAGCAGCCCTTCCCAGCCACAGCCCCACTCGGTATGCAGATGCGCTACGTGCGGTTTAAACTTGCGTAAAACGGCAAAAGAGGATAGAAAAGTGGGGAATACGACATGCAGGCCAGGGAGTTTACGGACAGGTACCGACAAAGGGATGTCATGAACCGCAATACCGGGATCGAGTTCCTCTACCGGCTGTCGATGTTTGTTCCGCAGGGGACGGGGACGAAAAATTCGAACGTCGTGCCCTCTGCGTTTCAGCTCATTTGCCTGGTTGAGTACAGCAAACGTAACTCCTGAAACAAACGGCAGAAAACTGTCTGTAAAAATGGCGATTCTCATATTACGTTTTTTATCCTATACCAAAGTCGATCGTTTTTGAGGTAAATAGCTTTTCCGAAAATTTGTGGATACCGTAATCTATACCCTGAAGGTCAGGTGTATATAATCAGGTTTTCTGAAACATTGCGGATTTCGGGTTCTTTCCGGATTTCTGTAAGTGTGCTTCTGCTTAGAACAGTCATGCCGTCGTTTAACCTGAATTTTAGGTCTAACAGGATGAGACTCAGGTGCAGATAGACAAGTATTGGAATATCAGCGTATTGCCACGGCAGTCGCTCCGGAAAGGCCGGCTCTCTTACTCGTACAGCACGGTTTGATTGCGGCCATTCTTCTTCGCTTCGTACAATGCGATGTCCGCCTTGGCCACCAGCTCCTCAGCCGTAATAGAGGTTTCCCGGCAACCGGCGATCCCAATGCTGCAGGTCACACTGAAGGAGTTTTCCGCGCTCTGATAACTCTGGCTGGCACACTCGCCGCGAATTCGTTCGGCCAGCTGTCGGGCTTCGCTGGCGCGGGTCTCCGGCAGAGCTACAGCGAATTCTTCGCCTCCATAGCGCCCGGCAAAGTCCACTTCTCTGGCTTTATTTTTCACGATCTGACCGATGTTTTCCAGTACCGTATCACCGAGCTGGTGGCCATAGTTGTCGTTCACTTGCTTGAAGTAGTCCAGATCAATCATCAGCAGAGACAAGGGGCGCTGATAGCGTTCTCCGCGTTTAATTTCCAGCTGTAGTTCTTCAAAGAACGTCCTGTGGTTCAGTAAGCCGGTCAGCGAATCATGCCGGGCCATTTTCCTGAGTTCTTTCTCCGCCTCACGTCGGTGTTTCACTTCCCGATACATCGTAAACAGATAACCTGAAGTAAGGATCGAAATTATAATTCCCAACGACAGCGCGATACGAGCTCGTTCGCGGATATTGTCCGCATCGTCGGGATATTTATCCTGTTTCCCGAATGCAGGAATCGACACTACTTCCCACTCCACGCCGGCAACCGGGCGCCAGTGGCTACGCCACAGGGGAAGTTCGCTGGTATCGGTAGGATCTTCCTCGCCCAAAGCTTTTTCAATATCGGAGATTCCTTCGTTTTTTCCGTAAGTTCCGATTAAGCGCCCTTCGGCATCCAGGAAGTACATCGTAAAACGTTTCTCCTCGAAAGACGATAACGCCTCATCCAGGAGGCGCGAAAGATCAATAAGTACGGCTACTGCCCCCTGTTCGTACGTAATTTCTTTCTCACCATTTTCAAAGACAGGACCCGGCTGCTGTACCGGCAGGATCAAGGATGCCTGGCGGACGTTCCCGTTTTTCTGCCGGGATAAAGCGAAAGAAGGCGAGGAGTCGGGCGTCTGTGACATCCTTGACAGCCCTCTCTCGAGCAGTGGGTGGTTCTTCGCGTTTTCTCCGACCCACTTCTGGGCAACTTTGGACGGCGTAGCATACATAACGGGCCAAAAAGGCGAATCCGTTGACTCGGGAAAAGACTTCGTCGCGCCTTGTCTTTGCGAATCGGCTTCTTGTGCCCCCGAAGACAAAACCATCTTCTGAAATTCGTCCATATCGGCGGGTTCAACCCGGGGAATCCAGAAATAACCAAGAATTTCCGGATGTCGCTGCAACGGTATGGTGGCAAATGCGTGAAAATTTTCCCGTTCTACATGGAATCTTTTTGTGAAGAGGAGACGGAGCGCCTCCAGTAACTCCAGTTGTCGCTGAAATACACTCTGGACAGCTTCCAGACGAATCCGGGAATGTAAACGGAATTCGTTGTTTCGGTTTCTCCGAACCCGCTTTTGCTTTATCTGCTGAATCTGCTTCTTTTGTTCATCCCATTCCAGCATTGTGGTATACAAATGGAGCGTTACAGCCAGCCCTCCCACCAAAACGAGCAAAGGGAGCAGATAGAGCCTTAAATCCCTCAGGACGTTCCGTCGGGTAAGCTTTTTGAGTCGTTTTTCAAATAAGCCCTTATGAGGTGCCATTATTCATGTACCTGACTGGTGATTTACATGGTTTGTACGCAGAGTTGCGAACCCACGTATTTTTTTCTATCTCGCTACGTTTTTCTCTGGTACATATTTCAGGGGGTATCCGGCTGCTGAAAACCAGCTTTACTGGAGTCTTTTTTCAGGCAAATCTTCCCTCTAAAACCCACGCGTACTGTAACGTGGTATGCAAGTTATAATATTGGTGGCGATCTTCAGGCTTCGCATACCGCAGGAATAACGAGGCATGCCGAAGTGTGCCAATGAGAGCGTTGCCCCGACGCTTTCCGCGCTGTTTCACCCAAACACGCGAAACGGTATGCCGCGCTTGTCCAACTCGGCGGCAACATCGTGAACAGCGGGATTACCGCCGGAAATCGCAACAAGAACCAGCACGTCCTGGGGACATGCATCCAATCCACCGCTTACAGGATGATTTCCGAGCGGATTTGAATGGTAGTCGTCGAATACGCCGGTAACGTCTACGTTCAGACAACTCAAAAGGCCATAAAGCAACTGACCTGTCTTTCCTGCCCCATAGATACAAACCTGCTCAATGTTCTCTGTGTGAAACGTCACCGAGATTTCTTCCAGAAGGCAGTGGAAGGAGGAGGCCATCGTCTGCGGCTGCGTACTTGTGAGAAAATTGAACGACGAATGCTCTCTGCTCCGCGCTGTCTCTGAAGAGAGAAAAGCTGCGACGAAATCATCCGGGAAATAGTACTCCCATTCTTCCATGTCGGAAAGGTCTACGTCGTCCACGACGATCTTGCGATACTCGGGATAAAGTTCGGCCAGCATGTGCAACCGCTCCCGACGTCCTGCGCCTGCAAGATGAGTACGCAGATCCTCCTCCGCGTCCGCGCCTTTTTCCGCAATGATTTCACTTACACCAGGGATGCCTGCTTCTTCTTTAAGCATCTGGTTCCCTGTAGCGTAAACCGGAAAAAGCTCCGCCAGCGTTTGGACACATTCCAAGGGGACGGCGCCGCAACTTGTGCTGACCGTACCGTCACGATCGAACGCAAAGACCGTTTTGTGTTCAAATTGAGTTGAATCAATCATGTTTGAAACTTTGCACTTATCTGTATTCCATTCCGCATGGGGGCTTTTGAAAACAACGTCAATCAGGGTGTTCGTTCCCTGCGCGAGGCAGCATCACTGCTGTTTAAGCCATTATCCGCACATGCAGACGCCGGATTTTCCTACTCTTGAGTACCCCATTTTTCGGGTGCTTGAGTACCGAATTTAGATACAAAACCTCTGCCGTTACGGGTAATGATTTCGCCTTTGCTGTTGAAGATGATGAGCTTTGGAATACCCTGCACGTTCAGATCAGAGACAAGCCCGTCTCGTTTTTCGCTTTCGTAGGGGATTGCCAGCCAAGGCATTTCCCCCCACTCCATGTATTCCTCCATCTCATCTTCGCCTCGGTCTCTGCTTACGAACACAATCTCGATATCTTTACCCTCTTTCTTCCACTCCTTGTATATTTTTACCAGTTCCGGCGTAAACTTCCGGCAGGGCGGACACCAGTGGGCGGAGAAATATGCACCAACCGTTTTCCCGGCCAGTTTCTCCACGTCAACGTCTTCCCCTTCTGTCGTCAGCAACTCATCACCAAACATTTTGCGGAATTTTTCATCCAGATCGCCTCCTCGCTCAGATGAGTCCTGCTGTTTCTGAGCCAATTTCCGCACACGTGCCTGGTCTTCGGACGTCAGCTTGTCTATTTTCCCCTTGCGAATTTTTCCGGAAGGAGTCCGTAATACCACCTTATCCCCTTCCACCCGGACAAATTCACCTTTGATTTTCTTTTCAACGAGTACCGTCCATTCGCGCATACCGCTTTCCTGCGCCTCCGGAACGCCGGCGAACAGAGCAGACAAAGCAAAAAAGCTCAAGAGAGTCTTGATCCGTTTCATAGAATAGCCTCCTTATTGTTCTGAATTGAATCTGCTGCGTATTTTAGGTTCAAATGCTTCCAACGTACCCATTGTCGAAAACGTACGTTTACAAAACCGTCGTGGTTCCCTTCTTTTATCAGGAGTCACGCCAGTCTGCCGCCGCCCATTTTTCTTTACATAAGGAGAGCTCCACCTTTTTTTACGACCAGGCTTTGCCGCCCTCTGCAGGTAGATTTCTGTTGGTTTTCCCGTTACATTGACGAGTATTACTGTATTACGTAAATTTCTTATTACTATCCGGCTGCGGCGGTTTTCCGCGGAATCAGATTGGACATCCTTGCGTCACTTCCGTCAGCTTTTCAGCTTTCCCCGGCATTTTGCGCAAATCGTTCACTGAGCTGCCTGAATCGGATTCTGGCCACCCTTCGTGCTTCGCCTCTGATTCCCTTCGAAAGCGCGGTCTTATACTGTTTCCACGCGCCTCTTAAATCTCCGATGCGGTCATATGAAACGGCGAGCATGTAGTGGGGCAATGGTTTATCGCGTTCAGCCGCTTGAGCGACCTGCCTTAAGGGGTTGACGGCGGCGCGGTATTCTCCCTGTTTGTACCGGCTTCGTCCCAAGCCCCATCTGCCTTTTAAACTTGCGGGATAGCTCTTAACGACGGTTTTAAAATGCCGTTCTGCTTTCTCATAGTTGTCAGTGCTCAATGCGATTTCGCCGAGTCCCATGGTGGCTAATACGTACCGCGGATACAGTTCAAGGGCGTGACGATAGGCCTCTCGCGCCTTTTTGTTCCGTTCTAAAGCAAATAGAGCATCGCCCTTGAGCCGGAAAAACGGGGTTTGGTCGGAACGGGCAGATATTGCTCGCTCTGCCGCATCCAATGCTTTTTGGTATTCGCCTTTTCCAATCAGCTCCATCCCCTTGTCGTACGGCTCAAACGCTTTGTCAACTTTACGAAGGCGAGAAAGTCGGCGTTCCCAGCGGTCTTCATAGACGCCGTTACCCTGGAGCAGATCGCGTTGCAGGAGACGCTTATTACTGATCACTGAGCGAATCTGTTCAAGACGGTCCGCGACCTGGGGATGAGTGCTTAGGTACGGCGCGAAGACACCCGCGGAGTTGCCGGAATCCGAGTGCAGTATGCGCTGAGCGGCGACGGCTTCTCTGGGGTCCCACCCGGCAAGAGCCATGTAGTAGGTCCCCAGACGGTCAGCTTGACGTTCCTGCTCACGACTGTAGGACAGTCCGATAACTTTCACGCCAACAAGCCCGGCGGTAAGCATGGCTTCACCACCTTCCGTATCTGCCAGGGCGCTCCCTGCCGCTGCAGTTCCCAGCCCCAGCAGCATGTCCGTTGTCATCTGCCGTGCAGAATGCATCGCTGTTACGTGCCCCAGTTCATGTCCCATGACCGCAGCGAATTGGGCCTCGTTCTCCATCTCTGCCAGAAAGCCCCTCGTACAGTAAACATGGCCGGGGATGGCAAAAGCATTGACCATAGACGTATTCAGCACAGTAAAGTCTATAGGCGTATCGGGTCGATGGGAGCACTCGTGGAGGCGTTCCACGATGGTTCCCAGGTAACGTTTGAGCTCTTTCCCCCTGTACTCGCCGTCGTGACTGAGGATGATATTGGGGTGGTAGCGGTCTCCGGCAGCCAATTCCTGTTGGGGATTGACCAGTAAGAACTGTTTCTCGCCCGTTACGGGGTTGGTCCGACAGCCAGGAATCAGTAGACCCGCGCCCAAAAGTATGAGCGCCACAATGTATCTGCCGTACAGAAAGGTCTTCTGCATTCATCGGACTCCCTGTTGCTTCAGTTTTTTCAGCCCCGGATGTGGTATTTCGATTCAAGGGGTTTCGCGCAAATAATTTGGCTTTCCCGCGTCGGGATCTTTGTAATCCAGGTGATCTTCAAGCTCCTGTAAGGGCGGCTGGCTCGGCGGCGATTGAATCGGTTGAATCCGGTCAGAAATTCTGCACCCACCCGCCGCGGTACAACAAAGTATTCCCGCAAAAACGCTCGCCCGAAAATAATGTTTCATTCGTCGCATTTCACGTATCCGGCTTTTCATTGATATGAAGCTCAATACCATAACCTGTTCTACGTACCGATCCAATTGTTATGAGCCAACTGTGTTCAGCAAGTCGTTTACCTGTGATCCGCAGTTTGTCTCTTGTTGGGGTGTCTGGACGTTGGCCGGCGCCCAGGCTCGTATTAGAGAACTGCGTCAGCAAACTGCGTTTAGCGTGTCAAACTGCGTTTAGCATATCGTTACCATCGAGGATGTTTTCGTCACGCTGGACGCAGTCCCTCGTATGAGACTAACTGCGTTAAGCGATTC
>CAJXKU010000082.1 GCA_913055945.1 uncultured Lentisphaerota bacterium
ACGAGGCACTGCGTGCAGGCATTGCATGCAGCGTGAGGAAAACATCCTCGGTGGTAACGAGATGCTAAACGCAGGGACTGCGTCCAGCGGGACAAGTACATCCTGGATGTTGACGACGCGCAGTTCCTGAACGCAGTTCTCTCATACAACAGCCGTAGGGCTGTCTTTCGGAGTGTCCCGATTCTCTTTAGAGAGATCGGGACTTTGAAATGGCGAACCGAAAGGTTCGCTGAGTTTGGGATAAGCTGCACGCAGTGCAAAGCGGCGCACGGAGCGCGCCGCATTCCGAAAAATCGGCCTTGTCGATCATTTGCCAACTGAAGCCTTGCGCTGATAAAAAGTCCGTAGTGAAGCGGCCCCGCGATAGGTAGAAAGGGTTCTTGACGTTCTCGGACTGATGATGTACTTTAATTGGCTTTGTGTGGCCTCCCTTATGTCTGTTGTGTTTTGACGGGTTGCATCTTGTTTTTATACTGGAACAATGTATCATTTCCCTTGATCGGGAAAGGCGCCCACACTATCCGGCCAACAGTATTTTCAGGATTAACGTATAATAAACGCAGAGAGGGGAAAAATGACTGTACAGCCAGCGGGATTTGAAGATTCGACGTTCCACATACCGGTTCTGGAAACCGATAACCGTGATCTTGATATGGCGTTCCGCATAGCGGTGGGCGATATCGCCTCGAATATTCAACCCTATGAAGGCGGCATGCTTAACGGTACTGAACCTGCTGTAATGGCGGGGGTGAACTACGACAGGCCCTGGACAAGGGATGCGGCGATCAATGCCTGGAATGCTTGCGGATACATTACACCGAGCATTGCCAGGAACACGTTATTATCCGTGTTAACGACTTCAGAAGGAGAACCCGGAATCGGCGGACAATACTGGGATGCGATCATCTGGACAACAGGTGCCTGGAATTATTACCTGTATACCGGTGATATCGCCTTTCTTAAGCTTGCTTATGAGTGTACACTGAACACTATTCAGTACCTGGAAAAGCGGGAGTTCGACGAACAGAGCAATCTATTCCGCGGAGCGGCCTGTTACGGTGACGGGGTAGCGGCGTACCCGGATTATTACGCCAAAGTAGGTGGCGGCAGCGGCATATTGGCCTGGCCTGAGAATAACCCGGATAAGAAAGTGTCTGAAGGGTACGGTTTGCCGATGAAAGCATTATCCACCAACTGCCTTTATTACAATTGCTATAACATATTGAACAGGATGGAAAACATACTGGATCTGAACGCAGGCATTGACTGGACCCGAAAAGCCGAGGACCTGAGAACGGCAATTAATCACTACTTCTGGGATGAAGACAGAGGCCGCTACCTGTACCTTGCCGACTCACCGGTCAACAGCGAGCATCAGGAAGGCCTGGGACACAGTTTCGCTGTCATCTTCGGGGTTGCCGACGGAGAACAATGTGAACAACTATTTAAACACCAGCATATAACGAATGCAGGAATCCCGTGCGTTTGGCCGACGTATGACAGATACGCGAAAGATTCTGACTCGTACGGACGCCACAGCGGAACTGTCTGGCCGCACGTTCAAGGATTCTGGGCAACCGCGGCAAGTACTCATAACAAGATGGATATTTTCCGGCATGAATTGTTCAGGCTTGCGGAAAATGCGTCGAGGGATATGCAGTTTGTGGAAATATATCATCCGGACACGAGCCGGCCGTACGGCGGATACCAGGAAGGTGGGGGCAGTATCACAATGACGCGCTCCGCAGACCGTCAGACGTGGAGTGCGACGGCGTTTTTGAGGATGGTTACGATGGGCTTGGCCGGCCTCAAATTCAGCGAAGAAGGCATCACGTTGTCCCCCTGCGTTCCGTCATGTTTGGAAAAGGTCAAGCTTTCCAATCTTCGATTCAGAAATATGAATCTGGACATCGAAATAAACGGGAACGGTCAACAAACAGAATCGGTGAGCATTAACGGCAAAGAAGCGGATCCTTTCATCGCTTATCAAGAGCAGGGCAAATTGAATGTTCGTATTGAAATGGCCTAAGACAGATGAAAAAGCCCGGATTCTACACTTTAACAGTCAGAATTTGACTTTAGATGGATTCTCCGCTATATTGAGAGGCGCTCGCTGAAAAAGCAATTTTACGTTCAGCTCAATTTGTAGCAAGAAAGGGATTTTTTATGTTTTGGCATCGGATGAATTTGGAGGGTGGACGGAACTCAGGGGTATGCTGCGCCGGGGCAAAGATTCTTGGGGCATTGCTTGTGGCCGTTGTGGTTGGAGTTTGCGGGATGCCCTCGACGTATGGGGGCGACGCGCCTCAGATAACGATCTCAACGCCGCCGGTTCACAAGTATCGCCTGATGAAGGATGTGGTGGAAGCCTTTGAGCTCAGTCATGAAGTCCGCGTCAACCTTAGACGGCCCTACAGGAAAGGCAGGCCGTGGCGGGTGCAAACGGATAGAGTTATCTCCAAAGACCGGGTGCTTTTCACTTCGAAGGAAGATTGGACCTATCGCGGGGACGAGGAAGATAAAGAGAAGCTGCAATACGTTCCGTTTGCGCGTCAGCTCGTTCACCGATGTGGCAAGGAAGTGGGATACGTTGAATACGGCTTTGTTGTTCCCAGGGAAAACGTGAAAGAGCCGATTCAGGCTTTTCTGGACTGGAGTAAGACACCGGAGGCCCAGGCCATTCTGGAGAAGCCGGATCCATATCACTACGTTTCTCTCGATCGGCAGGTTGTGGAATTTGAGCCCCCGAAGTGGTTCGATAAAGAGTTACCCTCGGAAGGGGACAAACCATCCATGTGGTTCGGGATATCCCATATCTGGGGGAATGAGTATTTCAGTACGTTGCTGGCCGAGCTGAAAATGATGTGGATGGCCGGGTTCAATCACGGCACGGGAGTTACGTGGAGTAGCACGGAACCGTTCCGCGAGTGGGCTCAAGATCACAACTTCACCCTGGTGGGCCTTATGGGGGAAGGAGGTATCAACGGCAAAGTGATGATCGAGCGAATAAAAAAGACCTCCAGATATCCGTCCCTGGTGGGGATGTATTACCGTAATGAAGACCACCTCAATCGGGTGTATTATCCCCTTTACTCAAATCTCCGTAAACTGGAAACCGGGGAAACCGAGGAGGCGATGAAGAACGTGAAAGCGGTAAAGGATCAGTTTCCGCGTTGGCTGAAGAAAAGACATGGGGACCTGGAAACGCTGAATCGTCGTTGGGGCACGTCGTATAATTCGTGGAATGAAATCGGCTTCCCGGAACTCCCACTGGAGTGGGTGCGGCAAATTTATCGGGAGAGCGGTGCCATAACGCGTGATATGGATTTCCACGACACGACGGATCTGTTCTTCCACCAACGGCTCCACTTTCATGCCCTTGCTGAATATCCCGAGCTGCTGGACTTCCAGCGGTATATGCGAGAAGCCTGGGGCCGCAAATACAAAGCGTTCAGTACGGATTATGGGGGAAATCAATTCTGGAAGGAGGAGTTTACGAATCACGCGAAAAAAGTTCAGCCCTACCTGGGGGTGGGGAAATTCTATTACACGACCAAGACGCGGCTGAATCCGTATCTGTTCCGCGAGGTGCCGGAGTTCAACGCAACGGGGTTTGCCCATCCGATCACGTGTCTGCCGCCGCATCTTCAGCAGGCATTGGTCGATACCCAGGGAATAGCTCAAGGCAAACCGCTCTGGAACGCCGAAGATCATCTCTACAATCACGGTACATCCACCCCGCGAATGGTGCGTTATGCCATGTTGCGTAAGTTCCTGATGGGCGTATTCCGAAGCAGTTCGTATAATCGACAGACGAATTTCATGCAAGGTCGCCCCGACAGTCATGAGCATGCGGCCAGTGCGGAACGGGGGGCGCATTATCGAGAGCATGTGAAAGCGATCGCTCAGATACGACGCAATAAATCCGTGTTCCGCGCCTTTCTGGAATCCCGGGGCAATGCCGATATCGCGGTTCTGGTGACGGAGGGGAACCGAGGCTGGAACACGTTGCCCGACAATCCGGCCAGGCCGGAGCTGGGCGGGTCGGTGAAAGCCTACGGACATGTTGCCGCACTGGGGCGGCCCTGGAAATACGTTCTTAACAGGGATGTATCAGCGTCGCACTGCACGGATGTGCTCATCGTGGATGCTCCATGGCTTACGGCGGAGACCGCGAAGAAAATCGTCAATCTGCCGGAAGACCGGCGTATTGTTGCGGTCGGAAAGATGCCGACAACAAACGAGTATGGTGAAACGCTTCCACAGGCTGACGAGCTGAAGAAGAGAGCCACCACGGTCGATGAATGGAAGGCGCTGCAGAAAGTGGTCGAACCGGCTGAAGGCCTCCCGGATGTCTACACAAGCGTTTCGGACGGTCATGCGTGGTTCTGGGGGTCCGTGGCGGGAAGGACCAACTACACTGTCCCGGTACCGCGGCTGGAAGTGCGGCATGTCCGCCATGACGGTAAGCGATATGTTGCGGTTATCAATCATCATCAAGGCAGGGAGAGAGTAGCTCCCCTTCCCTGGGCTGGAGGAAAGAGGATTCGGGAATTGACCGCGGAAGGTTCTTCGGAACGGGTGTATCCGGAAGGAGAATTCCTTACCTTCCGGCCGTATTCGGTGCGGCTGTTCGAACTCTCGGACGGTAAATAGGGTTCCCGTAACTGCCTGTCTTGGTGATATAGTAAAGATAGGTATCAGTGATAGTTCTTTTCCCGGAAACTGAAAAAAGGAGGTTGCCATGAAATCTCGATTCTTGGTAGCTGTCGGAAGTATCTTCCTGGTGTGCAGCGTGACTGCAAACGCGGGCTATAAGCCGATAGAATCGGTGGAGACCGCACGTTCCCAGCTTGAGCAAAAGCCAATGACTACGATGTACAGGTTGGAACAGAGTTCGCTGAAGATCCGGAAAAAGGTGGTTTCAGATCTTTTGCAGATCTATAGCGATAAGGATGGGGTTGGGGTATTTCAAAAACGTGCAGGCGAAGTTTTGCGCGAAATCGCCCGGGATGCCCCGGACGCCGTTGTTCCTTCAGTTATAAAGGAACTGAAGCAGGCACGCCGGGATAACAACGGAAACCTCACGGTACGCCTGACAGCTCTCCTGGGACAATTCCGTCAAGCCGCGGAACCGGCAATACCCCAACTAATAAAGATGCTTAAAGGCGAAGATCATGAAGCGCAGATGACCGCGCTGATGGCACTGCAATACATTGGTCCGGCCGCGGAAAAAGCAGTGCCCCAACTCATTAAACTGTGTACACATCAGCACTCCGGAATCCGCGGCGCTGCGTTGCAAACGTTAAAGCAAATTGCGCCGCACAAACGACTCGCCGGGAGTGTGAAATCCGTATTGGAAAGTGATTACACGAAGCAGAAATCGGGATCGGCTGCAGCGCAACCTTCACTTATCGCGCTTCTTAAAGATAAGCAGACACCCTACCGGCTCAAGATATTGTCAGCGGGCGCCCTGGCAAGCATCGACAAGCCTGCACCTGAGGCTGTCGGGCCACTCATGAGCATGGTGGAAAAGGCGGATAGTCAACAGATCAGCATTATTGAAGAAGCGATCAAAGAGGTCAAGAAAGTCAATACACCACCGCAGGTTCAGGATGTGAATGTTACCTGCACGGAAGGCGACAGCATTGTGATTGAACTGCCGATAATTGACAGAGATGATATTGAATCTGCCATAAAGGCTCGGGTTCTGAACGATCCGGCGAAAGGAAATCTCACCAGGGAAGGAGCGAAGACATTTAAATACGAAAGCGAATATGGACATCCCGGCAGGTATACGCTGAAGTGGAAAGCGACCGATGGCCAGAAGGAAAGCTCCACGGCGGAAATTGTCATTCAGGTGCAGGCAGATGAGAAAGCACCCAGGCTTGTCAGCGCCTATGTGCTGAATGACCAGTCCAGCGTGAAAGCTATGTTCGACGAACCGGTCTTAAGAGAGAGCGCGGAAAATCCGGACAACTACAGCATCGAAGGTACGAACGTTAAAAAAGCAAAGCTCGGGGAACGCGGGCGTACAATTACCTTGACGACGAGCGGATTGGAAGAAGGCGAGGCGGATGAATTGGTCGTCAACGGAGTGGCTGATCGTTCGAAAGCGCAAAATCGGACGGACGACGAAACGTTCGGATTCGTAGGTAAGTTGTTCCACAATTTTGAAGCGTTTGAGCATGAAACGACGCTGGACGGAATCAAGGCCTGGACCGCCGGAGAAGATTGCCGCACGTGTCACGTGGACGCGGAGAAGTTTGGCGGAGAAAAACAGGGTAACGTTTTGTATATGGATGCGGACAGCGGGGATGATTGGCAGGATGTGCTCATCCGAACGTTCGACCCCCCGCTGCAGGGACGCTACCAGTTTGAGTATAAGTTCTGGGAACCGCGTGCCAACCACGACGGCAATTTATGGTTGCGGACTGCTGAAGGCCGCCCCCTGATCGGCGCGGGTACGGAGAATCCTCAATGGGAAATCGTCATAGGCGGAAAGGGTGAAGTCGTCAATGACGGCAAACTGGGAAACGACTACAAGCACTGGATTCACGTGACAGTGCGGGTTGATACCGAGGAAAATCGTGCCCAGGTGACCTTCGATGACACCGCCGATGATGATAAAAAGACCTATGGATGGTTTGATCTGCCGGAGACGAAGGGCATAGGTTCCATGGGGATAGGTCCGGACAACAAGTGGTACGTCGATGACGTTCGCATCCGTCGATGGGTTGATGAGTGAACGGAGAATGTTCCGTTGATCGGCAGGTCTGCCACCGAAAAAAGACCGGGGGCGCGGTTGTTGTGAACATTTGCCCGTTGTGAAGACGAGGTTGTCAACAGCTCGGTCGATGCCGCTGCCTCTTCTGCCCCCCGCCTCCGGGATTTTCAACCTGAAATACGGAATTTAGGCTCCATTCTCCTCAGGACGCTTGGTGTTACGTTTTTTGCCCCTGTCGGGCGTTATCATAGAGATGAGCCATTGCCAGGAGGGGGTTATGTCCCGCATAATCGCGACACGGCTGGTTGAATTCTGTCTGGGGTTTGCGCTCCACATCTTCCGGTCTGCCGCCGAAAGGATGGTAGAACTCCCAGAGCGTGCCGGTCCGTTCGAATTGGGCGGCTGAATCGTCAAGTGCAGCTTCCAGAATTGCGGCCGCCGCAGAAAATGCATTATAAGTCATACATCCCCTGGCTGCCCAATAGGTCATACTGTTCCATGCCGGACCGCGCCACATGCGTAATTCGAAACGCGGGTCATCCTGAGAAACTGTTGCCAGGGGGTGCTTGCAGAAGAAGCGCTCTGTATTTGTGAGGTGTTCTTCAATAACGCGATGTGCCTGTTCGGTCGTGGCTGCACCCACGACAAGCGGCCACATGCCCTCAAGGGCGAAACATCGCAACGCAGGCTCATGTATCGCCCACGCGTCATGAAAGAAACCGGTTTCCTCCGAGAACAGTTTCTCCTGGATAAACGCTTCGAGCGACTCTGCCTTTTGGCGGTAATAACGGGAATCCTCACCCAGGGCTTCGCCCCATCGCGAGGCATACAGATACATTGCATAGACATGCGCCGTAGCATCTATGCAGGCGGAAGCTCCGGAGGGGGCATTCAGGAAACGAATGCCTTCGTCTACACCGCTCTCCCACCTTTTGGTTAAAATGTCCGAATAGTAGAAGCCTGAGTCTTCAGCTTTGCGGTTCTGCTCGAACCACTTGATCTGTCGCAGCAGGGCCTCATGGCATGCAGGCCGTATGTCAGTCCCATTGCGGTCAATATAGTCCTGAACAGCAAGGGGCCAGACAGGCGGATGCCCCGTTTCCCGGCTCCAGGTTATCTGTCCATCGCGAAGGCACAAGGGACCGGGCAGCAGCCCGTCATCTTCCTGTGTTGCCAGGTTGTTCTCGATCTGGCGACGGGCATGGTCAGCATCGAAGTGAAGAGCGTCCAGAATGGCGTGTACGATGTCCCAATGCCCGAAGGCGGGGCCACAGCAGTAGCCGGGGCCGATTTCTTCCCACGGATGAGGGAAGGGCGGTGTCGGCGGCCTCACGCAGCGGCGATGTAATTCTTCCGCGTAGCGGAGCATGGGTTGCCAGAGCGGTTTGCCTGCTATCTTATCAGAATTGTCATTGTGTACCAATTGGCATTGTCCTCCATGTTCCTGAACGTTCTGTTTCCGCTGAGGTGTGTTAATTTAACCAGCTTAGAAAATGAGACCTGACATTGTGATGTCAGATGACCTTCAACGCGTGGCAGTATTCGTAATCGTAATCGCAATCGTTATCGCGGTCGTAATCGATGATCACCGTTTGGCTTAATGAGGAATACAGAGGCCTTTGGCATGAATTATCCTGAAGCGTAAGCGGCGGTAGAAGCGGCGTTGGAGAGCGGTGGAGGGGTAAAAAATACGATTAAGATTGCGATTAAGATTGCGATTAAGGTTGCGATTAAGACCGCGAGGAAGAGCGGAACAGTCGGGCAGAGTTCGGATACCCCCCTAAGTATGAGACTCAGCAGACATGCTGAAGCATGAACGCCGACAACTCGATCGCGCGGTTTTGGCTGGTCAGAGTTCATACTTCAGTATGGTTTGGATTCATGCAGTCGCTGTACCGAGTCTCATACGAGGGACTGCGTCCAGCGTAACAAATACATCCTGGATGTTGACGAGACGCTAAACGCAGTTTGACGAGCTGAACGCAGTTCCTTCTGGAAAGTCACGGCGTGTGCCGCAACCGAAGACCTTCGCTGAATTTCCTCCGAAAGTTTGTTGATGATTGATAAGCAATGGTTACATTTTCAGTCGTGTTCATTCCGTGATGAATCTGAATTTCTTGCAGCTTCCGGGTTAACACAGGTATTGATTGCCAAAAGGAGTCTTCTGTTATGACCGAGTCACTTTCCGCCCCTCAGCTGGATTGGCAGAACCACCAGCTTGCGCATCGGAACCGTGAGTACCCGCGTGTTCCTGTCTGTTCGTATCCTGATTCGGCAACGGCATTAACCGGCAGTCCGGCGGAGGGGGGACGATTCAAGCTGTTGAACGGCCAATGGCGTTTCTGCTATGTCAGGAGTCCGGAAGAAGTGCCGGCGGACACTAAGGAGGCGACGGCGGACTTGAGTGACTGGGAAACAATAACCGTTCCCATGAGCTGGCAGATGGCGGGGTACGGGTATCCGCAATACACCAACGTGCGTTACCCTTTCCCTGCAGACCCGCCTTATGTACCGGCAGAAAATCCCACGGGTTGTTACAGACGCACGTTCAGTCTTGAAGATACGTGGGTGGAGAATTATCGGACGTTTCTCACATTCCAGGGCGTAGATTCCGCTTTTCATGTCTGGGTCAACGGGTGTTTCATAGGCTTTAGCAAGGGCAGTCGGCTGCCGGCGGAGTTTGACGTAACGGACGCGGTTCAGGAAGGGATAAATACACTTGCGGTTGTCGTGTACCAATGGTCGGACGGCAGTTACCTGGAAGCACAGGACATGTGGTGGCTCAGCGGGATTTTCCGGGACGTCTACATAACGGCTGCGCCTTTCTGTTACATCCGAGATTATGCTGTTCGCACCGAGCTCGACGAGCATTATAGAGACGCAACGCTGCATGTGAGCGCTGCGGTGCGCAACGCCTGCGGCCGTTCTCTGACGGATGCACGTCTGCTGTTAGAGCTGTACGACGAGGCGGATCAACGGGTCTGGCAGAAACCGGTCCAACGCAGCGTAAACGTCGATGCGGCCGGCGAAGCCGTTGTCGAATGCGAGGTGCCCTGCAAAAATCCTGAAAAATGGACCGCAGAGACGCCCAACCTGTATAAACTGGTGCTGTATCTGCAAGACCCCGCGGGTGATCTACCTGATGACGTTCAGATCACACGCGTAGGTTTCAGACAGATTGAACGGCAGGGCGGCAACTTTTTCGTCAACGGCCGGCCTATTATGCTGAAAGGCGCCAATCGGCATGATCACAACCCGGACTTAGGAAAAACCGCGACGTTTGACGATATGCTGCTGGACGTCCTTCTCATGAAACAGCACAACCTTAATACGGTCCGGACATCGCATTATCCCAACGATCCGCGTTTTTACGATCTTTGTGATAAATACGGACTGTACGTGATCGATGAATGCGATCTGGAATGCCACGGGTTTGCCGCAGCGGGAAATTCAAACTTTACGAGTGATGATCCGGACTGGGAGGACGTCTATGTGGACCGGATGCAGCGCATGGTGGAAAGAGATAAAAACCACCCTTCGATCATTATGTGGTCGTTGGGCAATGAGGCCGGGTACGGTTGCAATCACCACGCCATGGCGAAGCGGGCACGGGAGATTGATCCGACGCGTCTGATTCATTACGAAGGCGAACGCCATGTCGTCGGTGCCGACCCGGAGCCAGAACAGGCTGTCTCAGACGTTCAGAGTGAGATGTATACGTCGGTTGAGAACCTGATCAGGAAAGGGCGCCGTCCCGGTCGACCGCTTATACTTTGCGAGTATGCCCACGCCATGGGCAATGGCCCGGGCAGCCTGAACGACTATTGGGACGCCTTCTACAGATATCGTCGCCTGCAGGGCGGTTGTGTTTGGGACTGGATCGATCAGGGGCTTCGGATTACCTCCGCGGAGGGGACGCCTTATTTCGCATATGGCGGAGACTTCGGTGATGAACCGAATGACGGGGCGTTCTGTATCAATGGACTTATCTTTCCCGATCGAACGCCATCCCCCGGTCTGCTTGAGTATAAGAAGGTCATTGAGCCTGTTAAGACAGAAGCGGTTGATTTGTATAAAGGACGCGTAAGAATTACAAACCGATATGATTTTTGTTCGCTGAACCATCTGCTGATCAGGTGGACGCTTGCCGAAGATGGGCAAGTGATGCAGAGCGGTACGCTGGAAGCGCCCGATGTGGCGCCGGGACGGCGTCGGACGATAACCGTGCCGGTGAAAACGCCTGACCGCGGACAGCCGGGGCGCACGTATCACTTGACATTGAGTTATCAGCTTAAGGCGGATACTTCCTGGGCTTCTGCGGGTCACGAAGTTGCTACAGCGCAGTTCGAGATGCCGGTAAAGGCGGAGGCCGCGCCGACGATTGCTTTGTCAAACTTCCCGCAGGTGTCCTGTACAAATGAGAGAAACATGTTTTTCATCCGGGGCGACGAATTCTCGCTGGCGTTCGACCGGATTCGTGGCTGTATTTCAGACTGGCAGTATCAGGGGGTGTCGCTTATGAATCGCGGTCCGCGGCTCAACGTGTGGCGGGCGCCGACTGACAACGATGGGTACGCCGTGTCTGAATGGATCAAAGCCGGATTGCACGATCTTAAGGAGCACGTTTTCCATACTGCGGCCGAACAGCCCGATCCTCACGCTGTACGTATCGTGACGCGCTTGAGGGCAGGTTCCACGTCGAGATTCCACGGCTTTGACTGCACCTTCACCTACACCGTGCATGGTAACGGTGAACTTCTGTTCGAAGCTGTGGTCGAGCCACAGGGAGAACTTCCGAAGACACTGCCGCGCCTCGGCGTAGAAATGAAAATGCCCGCCTCCTGTGACCTTGTGAGCTGGTTCGGTCGCGGCCCGGGCGAGAGTTACGAGGACAGCAAGGAGGCGAATCTTCACGGGTTTTACTGTGCAGACGTCGATGATCTGTTTACACCATACGTTCGTCCTCAGGAGAATGGTAACCGCACCGATGTCCAGTGGTTGACCTTGAGCGACATTCATGGGAACGGATTGCTGGTCAATGGCAATATCCCCTTGAATTTCAGTGCTCACAGGTATACGGCGGCGGATCTGAATGCGGCCGGGCATCCGCATGAATTAGTGCAGCGGAACGAAATCACCCTGAATGTGGATTACAGACAGAACGCCCTGGGTGCGGCAAGTTGCGGTCCGGCGCCTCTGGACAAATACACACTGAAAACGGAAACGGCGCGTTTCAGGATGCGGCTCGTTCCGTTTCAGCTGAACGCTGTCTCGCTTCCTGCGCTGGCGCGGCGTTGGCCGGTGGAGGTATGAGCAGGCGGATAAGTTGTATCCTCAAAACCGCCCATTCTTCCGGGAATGCGTCGTATTAGCGGGATTTTTTGAAATAGACGAATATGTGGCCCGAGTTTTTGGGGTCTTTTTTCAGACGATGGTACTTCTGTTTTATGTCCGGTCGCTCGAGGAAGCGTAATACATGTTTCTTCAATTGGCCGGTCCCCTTGCCGGGGATAATTTCGACTTCCCGGATATTTTTCGTTTCGGCCTCCTCGATCGTGGATTGCAGCGCTTCCTCGATGGCCCGGCCATTGTTGTAGATGTCGTGTAAGTCGAGTTTCAGTTTTCCCATAGCGTCTCCGTCAGCAGAACCCGGATCATAACTCACCTCATGTTGCGTGAACGCTTTTTATGAGACCGAACCATGGCGGATTTGACGTGAATAAGCTGTTTTCCGCAACATGAAGTGTCGTGTTAGACGAGTACTTTGCCAAGTATTCATTGTTTTACGTACGAGCCAACCCGCCGGGCGGCGCAGCCGCCCTGACACCCCGCGGCGAGACGTTGTCTCCGGTATGTTCCGGCCTT
>CAJXKU010000083.1 GCA_913055945.1 uncultured Lentisphaerota bacterium
GGTTTCAGCGAGAGTTTTCAGAACGAATGCCATAGTTTGCTTCAGTTCGGAACTCCCAATGATAGGGTTATCGATTCTTCTGTTTTTCCCCCGCGGTCAGTTTTTGTGTCTGCACCTGTCGAGAAATTTCTGTGGTGAGAGAACCGCCACGCCCGCTCGGCAAAGGTTTGGGAAATGTACACACTTGAGGCTGCAAACGCAAGTCTGTTTCTGATGCCGCACAGAGTCGCATAAACGCATGTCCGCAAAGACTTTGGATTTAATGATTGTGGCATGCACCGGTCTCTTTTATGAGGTGCGCTTACAGCGCACGATATCACGATATTAGGGGCGCCTTTTGTACCCAGGGTTACGTCCACGCCCGTTGGGCGCGGAACTCCACCCTGGGCTGATATGAGGTCGGGCCTTCGGCCCTACAGAGAGATCGGCAAAACCGATCGGTATATGTATGATAGCCGCAAGGCTATCTTTGGAGTGCGCTGCGGTTTCTGCAGCGCTTTGGCATGGCGAACCTTCAGGTTCGCCGAATAGAAAGCGGCGCGTTTCGGTCAACGATAGCAGGAGACGATGAAAATTCGTACTCTTGATCCGCTGTCGTCGGCCGTTCTCGTCATCCGGATTTTCATACCGGGCGTCTGCGCTGGACAACGTCCAAAGAGTCTTGCGTAGTTGTATGGATGAGGGCCAACAGCCCGGTTTCATATCAGCCCAGGGTGGAATTCCGGACCGCTGCGCGGTTCGGAATGGACCCCTGGGAAACGGATATCAAAAAAAGATATCGCGCTCTGAAAGAGCGCCTCATTTCGTGCCCAACGTAAAACCAAATGCCCGATTCCATATTCTGCCGATGACGCAGCAAGGCCAATTCCGTATTTTGCCTCTACTCCTCACCGGCTGTCTCCAACGTTTCCCCCGCTTAACCAGGCGCAGAATCCAACGCCAACTGTCATGGCCAAGCATGTCGATGTTTCAAAACAGCACGGACGCCGGACACTGCTACACCGGAATTTCCTGAATCTGCCCCCGAATGATCCCGCTACCGGATATTCCTGGCCATCCCGGTCCTGAACTACCGCCAAGTGAAGAATATTTTATATTTGTACTCTTCGCCAGGCTGAATGCAATGGCAGTCCGTGTAGCCTGTCGTCAACATCCGGGCTGATTGTGCAGAAATCCCCAGACATTTTCAGCTTGAAAACAGGTATATTTCAAGCCTGTTGCATTGCAAAACTCGCATTCCGTGCCATATTGTTTATCGGAAAACTGAACAAAAAGGGATGCATTGATCATGGCCATCGAATTGTCACAGAAATGTCAGTATGCGCTCAGGGCCGTTTTCGAACTTGCAAAGAGATACCAGGAGGGACCGCTCAAAATCAGTACCATCGCCGAAAGTCAGGCGATCCCGTCCCGTTTTCTTGAAAATATCCTGAACCAGTTGAAACGGGATGGTATTGTCGACTCCCGACGCGGCAAAAGTGGCGGGTATGTACTGACGTGTGACCCCGCTGAACTGAGCGTGGGCACTGTGATTGAATTGATCCAGGGTCCGTTGTATATGGTCGAATGTGACGGAGGGGAGCCCCGGGAAAATTGTCCTTTTGACAAAGACTGTGTTTTCTGGCCCCTCTGGGAACGGGCGAGTCAGGCCCTGAAAGATGTCTGTCACGGCACCTCTTTTGCGGATCTTGTCTCCGAGGAGAATTCCCGGCTGGCAACGAAAGCCCAAATGTACGCAATCTGATAAAGGACTCCGTCTATGCAGGGCATATACCAGGACAACTCACTTACCATAGGAAATACACCGCTTGTAGAACTGAGAAACCTGACGGCGGGCCTTGACACCACAATTCTGGCAAAAATAGAAGCGCGCAACCCGGCCTTCTCAGTGAAATGCCGGATCGGCGCCTCCATGATCTGGGACGCGGAACAACGCGGCCTCATCGGAGAAGGCTCCGAGATCATCGAACCTACCAGCGGGAATACGGGGATTGCCCTGGCCTACGTTTGTGCAGCGCGCGGCTATGGTTTGACCCTTACCATGCCCGAAACCATGAGCAATGAACGGCGCAGCATCCTGAAAGCGTTCGGCGCGAAACTGGAACTGACCGCAGGAGCAGAAGCTATGCCGGGAGCGATCCGAAGAGCTGAAGAACTCGTCGAGCAAGACCCGGAGAGGTATTTCATGCCTCAGCAATTTCGCAACGCCGCAAACCCTTCCATCCATGAGCAAACAACCGGACCGGAAATCTGGCAGGACACTGGCGGAAACATTGATGCTCTCGTATGCGGAGTCGGTACAGGCGGTACCATCACGGGTGCCTCACGATACCTCAAAAAAACCTGTGGAAAGTCCATAACATCGGTGGGCGTGGAACCCGAAGCAAGTCCGGTCATCGGTCAGTACTTGGCCGGCGAAGAGCCAGCGCCAGGCCCCCACAAAATTCAAGGCATCGGGGCAGGCTTTATTCCCGAAACTCTGGATCTGAACCTCGTGGACCGCGTAGAAGCAGTATCGGACGCAGATGCTATGACGTGCGCCCGCCGACTGGCCCAGGAGGAGGGGGTCCTCTCCGGAATCTCCTGCGGCGCGGCTGCACAGGCGGCATTGCGTCTGGCGCAGGAGCCTGAATTCGCCGGCAAAACCATTGTCGTTGTGTTGCCGGACAGTGGCGAGCGTTATCTTTCTACACCTTTGTTCCAATAATCCGATTTACGACATTCTATTCCCAAAGGTTACGCAGGCTATGGCTGAAAATATCAAAGAGAACATTCAGTCTCTCCGTACCCATCGAAACGCGGTCATCCTTGTCCATAATTACGCGCCCGGAGACGTTCAGGATATCGGAGATTTTGTAGGCGACAGTCTGGAACTGGCCCGGAAAGCGGCCGCAACGGATGCGGACGTTATTGTCTTCTGCGGCGTCCACTTTATGGCCGAAACTGCAGCCATTCTCTCGCCGGACAAAACCGTCCTGATGCCCGACCGGGAGGCGGGCTGCCCTATGGCGAACATGGCAACCCCTCGTGAATTGGCCGAATACCGCAGGAAATATCCTGATGCCAGTGTGGTTACCTATGTGAATTCATCGGCAGAAATCAAAGCCATGAGCGATATCTGCTGTACCTCCGCAAACGCCGTAGATATCGTTGGCAGCTTCCCGGAAAACCGGGACATTATCTTTGTCCCGGACAGGAATCTGGGGGCGTATGTAGAACAAAGGCTGGGCAGAAAACTTATTCTATGGCCCGGCTACTGCCCGACGCATCACCGCATCCTTCTCGAGCAGCTCCGGGAAACCCGCGAACAGCATCCGGGAGCACCAGTCATTGTACATCCCGAATGCCGCCCGGAAATCATTGCTGAAGCCGATGCTGTGGGAAGTACAAGCCAAATTCTCCGATATTGCCGGGAAACGACCGCCTCCGAAATCATTGTCGGCACGGAGATCGGCATTCTGCACCGTCTTGAAAAAGAAAACCCCGGAAAAACATTCTACCCGGCGTCACCGATCATGGACTGCCCCAACATGAAACTTAATACGCTGGAAAAAGTAATGTGGGTACTCGAAGATATGGCTCCGGTGATCAGCCTCGATGAAGAAACCGCAGAAAAGGCCCGTATTCCTATTGAACGAATGCTCGAGCAATCCTGACGTACGTCGTCTCCTGCTGCTGCCGGTTTTGTACAACCTGAAGCGATCGAGCGGATTCGCCTGCGAGCTTTACAATTCTTACGGGGGCCGTTACCGCGCGCACATACCCGTACGACCAGTACATAGACGGTTACGTAGCGCAGACACGGTTCACGCACTTCCGGACAATTACCCGAAACGGAACTCAATACCTGCTTCCCCTGCCCTCCGGAAAAGTACCTGAGCCGAGGTGCGATACATACGTAAAGGGCTATTTTACTCAGGAGCAATTAAACCCTCAACACAAAAATTCATATCACTTGCCGGAATTCTAAACGACAGATGAGTAGCGTATCCTCCATGCATTCTTCATCCCCGGACGCACAACACGGCGGCCAGATCCGCAAATACGCTGAAAAATGCGGATGCTCCCCCGAGCAGATCCTGGATTTCAGCGCAAACATCAACCCCCTGGGCTTCCCCAGCTGGACACGTTCGCTGGTCGCGCGCACCCTGAGCGCCATAGATCAATACCCTGATCCGGAGAGTCACACGTTCGTTAAAGCCGCTGCCGATTATTTTTCCGTTCCTCCCGAACATATCGTACCTGCGAATGGATCTTCTGAAGTGCTTTTCCTGCTTCCCCGTATCCTTGACGTGAAGCGGGCGCTGATCCCGGTTCCGGCATATATTGACTACGCACGGGTTGCGAAGCGCAGTAACCTGCCGATAGAAGCCCTGAATCTCCGGGAAAAGGCCAACTTCAGGCTGGAGCCGGCAGAACTCCAATCCCGCATCCGTCCCGGCGACCTTGTCTTTCTGGGACAACCGAACAACCCCACAGGACAGATGCTGAACAGACGTACACTTCGAGAGTTGGCTGAAAACAATCCGCAGAGTTTTTTCGTTATTGACGAATCGTTCGCCGATTTTGTGCAAAACTACAACAGTCTCATTACCGACGCATTGCCCAACGTCACCGTTTTACGCTCAATGACAAAGTTCTACGCCGTTCCCGGCATCAGAGTGGGCTTCGCTGCCGCTCCGCCCCGTATCGCAGAACGCTTGCGCGAATCACTGGTTCCCTGGTCTGTCAACACGTTTGCCCAAGCTTTCGGGGAAGCTGCGCTGCGTGATACCGATTACGCCGGTCGAACACGTAAAAGGATCGGTGAATGGCGGCATTCACTTTTTGAAGGCATTTCGCAACTGCCTCGAATCAAAGTTTTCCCGAGCCACGCGAATTTCCTCCTGGGCAAAGTCACTGCGAAAAAGTTCGATGCGGTGCAGATGGCTGAACACCTGCTTCAGCGGCATAAACTCCCCATCCGGGTCTGCGACAATTTTGACAGTCTGGACGGCCGCTATTTCCGTGTGGCTGTACGCACGGAAACGGACAACAATCGTCTGCTGGAAGCCTTGGCTGACGTCCTTGACACGGAAACCAAAAGCGCCCGACCTAAAACGCCCGGCCCACGTGCACTGATGATCCAGGGCACCTCGTCAAATGCGGGAAAAAGCATCCTCTGCGCAGGCCTTGGGCGCGTCATGCTGCAGGACGGCATCCGGGTCGCTCCTTTTAAAGCTCAGAATATGTCGCTGAATTCTTTCGTCACCCGTGACGGCGGCGAAATGGGACGCGCACAAGTTGTCCAGGCTCAGGCCTGCCGCCTCGACCCTGATGTCCGGATGAATCCCATCCTTCTTAAGCCCTCCAGCGACACCGGCTCCCAGGTTATTCTTCAGGGAACGCCGGTGGGCAATATGGATGTGTCGACATACAGGGATTACAAAACGCATATTCGCGAAACGGTCCATGCATGCTACGACTCGCTGGCCGCTGAATACGATGCCATCATCATGGAAGGCGCCGGCAGCCCCGGGGAAGTCAACCTCAAAGACGACGATGTGGTGAACATGAAAATGGCCTGGTACGCGGATGCACCGGTTCTGCTGACCGGCGATATCGACCGGGGCGGCGTCTACGCCTCTTTCATCGGAACGATGGAAGTGCTTGAGGAATGGGAACGTCGGCTTATCGCAGGCTTTATTGTCAACAGATTCCGCGGAGATCCCAGCCTGCTGGCGTCGGCTCATACATACGTGCACCAACACACCGGCAGACAGGTTGTGGGGATTATCCCCTACCTCGACCGGTTGGGTCTGCCGGAAGAAGACTCTGTGGAATTCAAAAGCGCGACCGCAGCAAACGCCCAGGAGCAGCGCGCGAGCGGAGATGTCACAGTAACGATTGTCGATCTGCCCCATATTTCCAATTTCACAGACTTCGACCCACTGGCCCTCGAACCGGACGTCACAGTAACAGTAGCCCGTAAACCGCAGGAACTCGGAACACCCGACGCAGTCATCATCCCCGGCAGCAAAAACACCATCGCTGACCTTCAGGCGCTGAAGGAATCCGGGATGTCGGAAGCTATACGTTCATGTTTAGAAGAAAATCGCTGCGAAGTTGTCGGAATCTGCGGCGGGTTCCAGATGCTGGGACACACCATAACAGACCCCGACCGTATTGAGTCGGACCAGGCTTCGTCCCGAGGCCTCGGGCTCTTAAATGTGCACACCCGACTGGCTCGTCAGAAAACCCTACGTCGGACCTCCACCCGACACTTGTTCAGCGACTGCACGCTGACAGGATACGAGATCCACCATGGCGAAACAACATGCGGGGAAAGTACCAAAGTTATAGCCTCATGCGGAGACACTGTAAACGGTGTTGCTTCGCAGGACTGTAAAGTCTGGGGAACGTACCTGCACGGGCTGTTTGACAATGACGATTTCCGCCGTTGGTTCATCAACAATCTTCGTGCTCAGCGAGGCCTGCCCCCGAAAGGGAATGAGGCCACCTACTCAATTGAGCCGGCGCTTGATCGCCTGGCCGACGTTCTGCGCAAAAACCTCGACATCCCCTGGCTGTATGCCCGGATGGGTTTACAGCCATAACGCCGACGGCTACGCTGATACGGGCCCTTCGGGCCTTTGCCTCGGGTTATACTTCGATATTGTATAAGGCCCCGAAGGGGCCGCTTCACCGTAGCCTCTCCGAGCTGTAGCCTCTAAGAGTCGGAAGCCCAGGCGCCAGCCTGGGGGAAAAGAGCGCCACCAACAATTGCGTCCTGTAAGGACGCCTCAGTTATCGTATTGGTTTACTTTTTATTTATCCGATCTGACTGGACAAAAACATGAACAACAAAAAAGGGGGGATAGAATGCCGATAGACGAAAGCAGATCACGAGTACGAATTTTAATCGTCTCCCGCTATCATCGCCGCTATCGTTGACCGAAAAGGTTCGGCAAAGCACGGCATCGAATCGTCCGGCATTCCGATTTCGATACCGACGGCTGCGGCGTTGATGATTTCCAGTGTGGACGATGACTTGCGGTTTTCCTTTTTGCGTGCGATAGTATTTTTCCTTGTGTTTCGGGGTGGATTTCACTTACGGTCACAACCGATAGTGGCCGCCCCGACGTTTACTTCACCTCCGCAGAAAAGTCAACGGCGAAAAAATCTTCAGATCGTAAATTGTAATCGAAGCATGCTCTATACCGGGGAAGCATGCATATGTTTTGAATCGCTATTTGTTCTGCCGAGAGCAAGGGCTCTCGTCATAATTTTCAGCTCAATTATCCAATCCGAATAACAGAAAGGAAGCATTCCGTATGCGAGGTCCCAGACTCCATATACCAGGACAAACCTGCTACCATCACTGTACAGGTCGACTCCATCCGAATTTGCCGGATTTCTCAAAGCGTGATGTCAGAGAAATTATCGAATTACTTCAGACTCAAGTGGACTACTGCGGATTCACCCTTTGGGCTTATTCTGTAAGTTCGCGACGATACGATGTTGTGGTTCAGGCGCCATCCGGGGATGCTGAAATCAGCGACGAGGAATTTATGCGGCGTCTCCGGCTCAAGGAATACCCTCGTAAAGTGCAATACGCCGAACGACTCCTTGAGGAATATGGACCTGAGAGTCAGGAGTGGCGGCAACTGAAGTGCAATTATATGCGTACGATGGGAAATCTGAGTGACTTATTACACCGGATCGCTGTATGTACTTCCTTTAACTACCAGCGTCGACATCGCAGAAAAGGCAAAGTATGGAAGGACCGTGCAATCACAATACCCATTGCTGAGGACACGGAAAGCCTGCTTCAGGCAGTGGCATATGTGGATTCCCGACCACTAGCGGACGGCGTATGCCGTGAGCCGTTTCGCAACGCTCGCAACAGCATAGCGGTGGCAAGTCGAGGCGACGAAGGATGGCGCGAATCTTACAGACGTTTATTACAGGTTCAGGACTGGTCGAAACTGACGAAGATTTATCGAGAAAAACTCCGCACAGCGGCCGAGACGCCAATTACGGATTTAGGGCCGCGAAGCTGGGGAGAGGTAAGTCGGAGTCACCTCCAGCAACAACAGCGTAAACAGAAACTCCGCGGGGCCGGGAGGTCTAAGAAAGATCGGGAGCGTATTGCCGCGCAACGCCTGAAAGAACTTGAGGCGTTTAAAGAACGCTTCGGGCATTGTAATGTGCCTTCAAATTGGAGCGAGAACCCGCAGTTAGGTATTTGGGTCATTGGCCAAAGAAGAGATGCCAAGAAGGGACGCATCCCGGAAAGTCGCCGGAAAAAATTGGATGAACTCGGGTTCTCATGGAGGCTTCGAAGCAGGTAATTGCCTTGGCGACGGGGGAATCCGAACATTACATCTGCGACAGAATTGTTTTTTGCAATAAGTGCTGTCCACAGAAACTTCGGGAATGTTTTCGTCGCTATTGACGTATTTCAGCTAAACCCGCATGCTCTCCGTTTGGAATAACCCGCTTGTATCCTTCATGGCTTGACTCGTTTCGCATAGGCGTTGAAACGGGGTCGGAAAAACCGAATACGGCTTTTATAAGACTTGATATGGAGGAACGTGTGATGGTGAAAAATACAAAACAAAAAAATAACAGTAGCAAAGGGGGCAGCTCTGTGCCTTCTCATCCGGCTGCGTCAGCGGGTGGAAATAAGAAGAAACAGCGAAGAACCGCTTCAACCGCGGGCAGGTCTTTTCCTCAGAAAATGGTCCTGTTCAGCGCAGGAGGTTTTATCGGCATTGTGCTCGTGTTCACCCTGCTGGCTTATGGTCCGGCTTCAGAATGGTTCCATAATCTCGCGGAGGGAAGGCGAAATTCAGGGAACGATGCTCAATCCCCCGAAGGCGAAGTCACGGGACGCTATGCCGATGTATACGATGCTTCTCCGTGCGAGACGCAATCTGAACTGGTGGACGCAGTCAAAAGTCTGGCTGAGTGGATGGAGACTCAGCATCGACGAATGGGCGGACGGGCGGTTAACCGCATGTACGCTAAGAAGGAAAACGGCCGAGTGACGGTATGCCTAGTGATGAATGCGCGTTTCCTGAGGCAACCCAGATCCTGGCGGAATAAGGTGGCTAAGGGGATTTGGAAACATTGGGCAATTATTGCTGGAAGGCAAGGTTTGGTCGGCAGTCAGGGATATGCTCATATTGTGTTGCTTAGCCCGGAAAATCGGATTGTGGGGGGGTCGAAACCCAGCGACGCGGACGACATCTGGGGAATGGATAAACCGGTTGCTCAAAATTAGTGTGCTGTAACCGAATTGCCTTGAGGAAATCATCGCTGATCACCGTTTAAACAACAGGCAGAAGTGCGGAAACATAGCTTATACGTTGCACGGTCTGTCATTTGCCTTGCGGGGTAAGAAAATTGCGAAATGCCTCTTGTAACTCTGTCCCGCACCTTGTCTCGAACCTTGTCTCGAACCTTGTCCCGAACCTTGTCCCGAACCTTCTGTCCCGAACCTTATCTCGAACCTTGTCCCGAACCTTGTCTCGAACCTTGTCTCGAACCTTGTCTCGAACCATCGTCCGCTCTTTCGCCTTTCGCAGTCGTATTATGAGACTATCTGCCCGCCGCCTTCGTAAAGTAGCGCCACATTCTGTAAACGCATTTGGCATACACCACACTACCAAGAACAATTATCCACAGATTTCACATCGCTACATAATGATGAAATGATCCGAGTGAATCGGGACAGACATGCATGAGGTGACGTTGTGGTGATCAGCTATCGGAGTCAAACCCGGCCACGAGCCGGGAACCAACGCGTTCGCAAAGTGTTACGAGTCGTCGGATCTTCCCGCCACTCCATCAGCAGCGTATGACGTTCAAGCTGTAATATGAGGCGCGGGGGCTGCATGAGTTTTCTGGGGGTCTGGAGCTTTGAGGCTGGGGTGACTGAATACACACGGCAGAATCGCTATAGTATGAGCCGAATAGTAAGTACCTGATTCGTCGCAGCAATACTCCCGCCGGATTTCTATCAATATGGAAACATCAAAACAACCGGAATTGTTGGCCCCGGCCCGAAATATCCGCGTAGGCATTACCGCGCTGGAACACGGTGCAGACGCTGTCTACCTGGGGCTGCAGAAGCACAATGCCCGCGCTCGGGGGGAGAACTTTACCCTGCACCAACTCGGCCAGATCACAAGGTACGCACACGAGATCAACAGAAAGGTATACGTTGCGCTAAACACCCTGATTAAAGAAGCCGAACTCGATGATGTGGCTGAACTGATCAGCCACATCGCCGATATCAGGCCTGACGGCGTCATGGTTCAGGATCTTGGGATTGCCCGCCTTATAAGGAACTATTTTCCCGGGGTGCGCCTGCACGCTTCGACGCAGATGGGTATCCATAACAGCCTCGGCGTCAACTTCCTAGCGGAAAACGGGTTCAGTCGCGTCATTTTAGAACGACAGATGCCGTTATCAGAAATCCGGTCAGTAGCCCGACAATCCTCGATTGAACTTGAAGTGTTTGCTCACGGGGCTCTGTGTTGCTCTTTGTCGGGGAAGTGTCTTTTCTCAAGCTGGTTAGGCGGCCACAGCGGAAACCGGGGAAGGTGTAAACAGCCATGCAGGCGCCGTTATTTCTCTGAGAACGGCAATGGCTTTTTCTTTTCCCTGAAAGACCTGTCCACCCTGGAAATGCTTGACGAGTTCGAGCAGATGGGTATTGCGGGGTTGAAAATTGAAGGAAGACTCCAGAATGCGGATTATGTCGCAAACGTTTTAAACGCCTATCGCAAAGTATTAGACACCCCGCCGCCAGAGAGAAGCAGCATTCTGAAAGAAGCTCGAAACCATCTTGCAGCTTCGCTCGGCAGAAAATGGTCCAAGGGTTTTTACGCACCGGACGAACAACTTGTGGACCATCAACGCGTCTCCGCATCAGGCCTTCTGTGCGGGAAAGTCAGTCGTGTACAGAAGAACGGCATAGAAATCGACGTCCGGCGCGGTTTTCAATGTGGCGACAAACTTCGGACGCAACCGCCGAGCGGGGATGAAGGGCCGGTGTTTCCGGTTTCAGAAATTCGCGTGAACAATCGTTCCCGTCAGCAATGCCGCAAAAACGAGCGCTGTTTTGTACCCGTAAAAGACAGCGTTGAACAGAACAGTTTTGTCTATCTGGTAGAAAGACCTCAGCCGGAAACCAGTCAGCGTCCTGAGGACTTGCCCTCTGCGGATTTGTCCGTGGATCTCAGTATTCGCGTTTCGAAGCAGGGCATAAGCATTACTTGTGGCAGTCCTCTGCTTACTTCCCGGACGCGGCATTACCCCAGAGATTTACCTGAGCCTCGTAAGTATCGGTTAAACGCCGACGATGTTGTACAGGAATTCTCCAAATGTCCGCCCTCAAGCGTTCATCCGGTGAATATTTATCCGGAAATATCAGAGGAGGTTTTTATAAACAAGAAACAGCTCCGCCAAATTCGCCAGGACTTTTACGCCTGGCTGCAGCGTTTACGTGACGCTTCGGAGATGGATACACTCGGCTCCTACGGTCTCCAAGAGTTCCGGTGCCGCCGTAAGGTGCTTTCATCGCATACCAGCAACGTTACGCAGCCGGAACATGTTGTGTTCGGCCAAGCCGCCAGGGAGGGTAAAAAGACGTTCCCGTGCTCAACAATATTCTCCGCCTCTCTGTCCGCATATGACACATCAACTACGGAAATAACGCTGCCGTTTTTCTGTCCGGAATCAAAGCTGTCCGCTCTCAAAGCTCAAGTACAGAGATGCATCGACGAAGGGTACACGCGATTCCGTTTGACCGCTATACACCATATTGCGTTGCTTGCATCGCTGAATCTGCCTGATAACCGTATCCTGAGTGCGGGCTTTCCCTTACCGGTGGCGAATTCTCTTGCGTTCAACTGGCTGACTGAACACGGGATGGATAAAATCACCCTATGGCTGGAAATCGACAAGACCTCGATGAAGCAGACACTCGATCGCGTTCCGCATCAACGGGCCGAAGTCTACACAAAAGGTCGGCCACTCCTTCTTGCCACACGTGCACAAATCCCCGCCACAGGAACGATTTCCGACCAAACCGGACAGAAATTTCTCATTAAAAAGACCGATGAGATGACACTGGTCTATCCCCTCACACCCTTCAGGATTGACCCGCCTATGGCCGACGTATCCACATATGAGGAAATGCCGGACGCGGAGGTGGATACCCGAACAGAAACGTTCAACTACGAACGAGAGTTGGTATAATCAAGGCTTGTGGCTTCGTAGATCCTATAACCTCCCGTAGTGTAGTGTATTCCAAATGCGTTTACAGAATGTGGCGCTATTTTACGAAGGCGGCGGGCAGATAGTGTCATAATACGAGTGTAAAAGGCGAAAAAGCGGACGATGGTTCGAGATCCCGCTATAGCGGGATTCGGGACAAAGTTACAAGGCGCATTTCGCAATTTTCTTATCCCGCAAGGTAAGTGACAGACCATGCAACGTATAAGCTATGTTTCCGCACTTCTGCCGTTTGTTTAAACGGTTATCAGCGAAGATGTAGTCAAGGCAATCCGGATACAGCACACTAA
>CAJXKU010000084.1 GCA_913055945.1 uncultured Lentisphaerota bacterium
TTCCGGCTTCAGCCGGATCTTTACCCGGCGAGTCTCATACGAGGGACTGCGTCCAGCGTGACGATTACAGCCTGGATGCTTATGACATGCTGAATGCAATTCCTGAACGCAGTTTGACAGGCTGAACGCAGTTCTCTCATACGAGGGACTGCGTCCAGCGTGACGATTACAGCCTGGATGCTTACGACATGCTGAATGCAATTCCTGAACGCAATTTGACACGCTGGACGCAGTTCTTCTCTCATACGATCCAGTCCCACACTTTTTTCTGTCAACGAAAAACCTGTGCCCTCTGTCCAAAGCATTCGCTTTGCCCCGGGGGCTTCCCATAGCCGGATGACCTTGGAATCCTCTGGTTCAGAACAGAACAAAATGACATCGTCCGGGCTTGCAGATCTTGAGCGGCCAAATAAATTATCATTGTGAAACTTCCTCAAAAAGTGTCGGGACGTAGCGCAGTCTGGCTAGCGCGTTTCACTGGGGGTGAAAAGGTCGCCAGTTCGAATCTGGCCGTCCCGACCATTATTTTTGCCTTCTTCCATTTCCTCTCAGGGTAACTGTAGGGTAACTGGCGTTACCTTATTTCCCGCTTTCTTAATCAGCCCTTTTTGTTCTCCTGTCACCTTACCAGTGTATCTTCATGTGGTTCCTTCGATTGAACCAGTTCTCAGTTTGCTAGCCTCGTTTCTATGTTTTTTACCTCCCTTATCCCTGCCCCCTCCCCCGATTGTGTCCTGTCAGAATAAGCGCTTGACGCAACTCACCACGCGGTGAAAGTTAAAAGCGTAACAATACAAATAGTCCCAAAAGTAACAAACATGAGGGCATAACATGGCACGAAGTAAACTCTTGAAACGAAGGCAGGAAGTTGGGATCAGCCGACCTGAACTTGCTCGAAAATCCGGTCATGCGTACGCTCTGATAACACGGCTCGAGCTTCGTTACTGTTATCCGTCTGACAAAACGGCGCGGGACGTCGCTAGAGTTTTGAAAACCGAGCCGTCAAAACTGTGGCCGGAAAAGTTCGGCGTTAAAAGCAAGTCTCCTACGAAGTAAAGGATTTTATAGACATGCAGCTTGGGGTGAAAAATCCAACGCGTGCTTTTGTGCTCAATACAGACCACAATCGGGCCCCTGTTTCTTCGATCATCGAACAATTAGAGCAAAGCGGGATCTCTTGTGACGATATGCGCGAACGGGCAGAAAAATTACGGCGCATTCGGAAGGAGGTTTTCACTGGGTACTTCCCCGCTCAGAAAAAGGCTGACGTGAAAATGGCAATCTCCGCCGTTGAATATGAACTCAAGTTTCGGGCGGAAAGTGTGATTCCTGCTTTGTATATAATGACAACCTCAGAACCCCAAGGGGCCGAGTTAATGCGGCAAAATACCCTTGCGATACAAAAGCTTCGCATCGCACTGCTGACTCTAAGAGAGAACGCCCACACAAACTCTGGGGCATTCAAAAAACTGCTGGAAACTTTCCAGCTCTTACAAAACAAAAGAAGAAAGAGGAGAGAAGACCATGGCAGAACAGTCTACTAATATGAATGCGCCCCACGTATCGTATGGGACATCAAAGTCTGAACCTTTAAAAGACCTGCTCGCTTTCGCTGAGGGCACGGGCGAAGCGGGGGCTCGCGAAAGCATTAAAAACATGTTGGAACAAGCTCCCGCCGAAGGCGAAGAGGCGAAAGCGGCAAAGAAAAAAGTGAAAACGGCACTTACCAACATCGAGAAGCTACTGACGTCTGCACGGGAGCAGTACGACAGCATCACCGCTGCCCTGGATACAGGCAAGGGAGCCGGCGGCCTTAGAAAGCTGAAAGAAGATTTCGAAAATTCTGTACTGGACGTACTTAGCGCCGAACTGGAGGCACGGTCCCATGTGCTGGCGGAGTTCTTGGAAAAAGCCGGTAAGGAAGCTGCTGAAAACATCAATCGGGCGAGCGAAGAAAAGAAAAAAGTGGAAGAGAATCTGCACCAAAAGCTGCTGGATATCGGCTTCGAACAGAACAACGTCCCACCCCTGGCGGGAACTGCCTATTTTAGCCACGGATTTCAAGTAAAACAGAGCTGGGAGCATCCGGAGTTCCGGGCCGCGGAAGCAGCAGAGAGACGTGCGAGTTATGTGAGCAATCAGGTCCACCGCTATAGCTTGAACAATGAGGCGGCCATAGAATTACTCAAAAGCAAGCTGGAAAGCCTGATGAACAATCAGATTAGTTAAACCCCGCCCGCCCTGGGGGCGAGAGTTCGCCCTCGGGTCTGGAGTTTAAAAAACAGGAGATTAAAACATGGATACCATTCTCGCCATAGATGAAAAAATCAGTTCGGACGTCGCGGAGAACGTGGTTGCCCTGAGCGCTGCGTATAGCCGCACCCCTCAGAAAAATCCCGTGAACCAACCACCGGCAATCCCTCCTTCGTCGGAAAACACGCCGGTGGAAGGGTATTTTTCCTACAAGGTTGACGGCCAATACATCGGTGTGATACCGGTATCCGGGCTTATCACGGAAACCCCCGCCCAATCGATAATGAAAGGGATCCAAAAAGCCCGCGATAATACTTCAATCGCATCCATGGTTTTCGCCATCGATAGCCCCGGCGGGGCTTTGTCGAAAATTGAACAGCTTGCGGCGACCATAAAAGAGCTAAAGAAACCCACATCCGCTTTCGCAACCCGCGCCACCGGCGGCGCGTACTGGATAGCCGCTGCGACTGACCGCATCACGGCGGCAAAGACTGCCCAGGTTGGTAGCTTGGGCGTCGTTCGCCTCGCACGGCGCAAGGGGGATACAGGAGTTAAAGAAATTGTATCCAGTGCCAGCCCAATGAAGCGCCCGGATCCGGATTCAGAGGAAGGCCTTTCCGAGCTACAAACGGAGGTTGATAGTCTCGCTGAAGAGCTCTACAGCTCCGTTGCCAGTTACCGCAGCACCACTGAACAGAAGATCAAAGAAACCAAAGGTCGAACCTTAATCGGAAAGCAAGCCTATAAGAACCAGTTAGTTGACGCCATCGGTTTCTTTTGGGACGCCCTTAGAACCGCTGCCGAGCGGGGAGCGAACGGGAAGCCAACTGCCTCCGGAACGCCATCAAACCGACACGTCCAGGGTGCAGGGGAACCGCACGGTCCATCCACTACGGCGGATACGCCAAGCTCCCACAAAGTATCAGATGAAGAGTGGGACGCTGCGGTGCAGATAGCAGCCGGCGCAGGGGGCGCTAATACCTCCCCGCATAATGAGAAAGATGACGGCAGTCAGAATGCCGACGCAAACCTAAATAGCTTATCACAAAGTGAACGCGAAGCGGCAATAGGAATAGCCGCCGGGGCAGCTAACCGGAGAAATGGCTTTGTGAGCGAGGACCAATCCGAAGCACAGTCAAACACCAAGACGCCGAAACACGCGCAGCACCTCACATTTCAAGAAGCACTCGCAGGTGTCGGGACTTCTGAACACAATGCCGTGATTCAAAACATGGTCAACGGCGCAGCACAAAAAAACACCCCGGAAGCGCCCGATGCGGAGAGTTCGGAGGAAGAACAAGCAGCCAAAAATATCGCTGAAGGGGGGCAGGAGTCCAGAAAAACAACTTCCCCGGAAGAGGGCTCCGAAGAGTACAAGCACGCTGTTGAACAAGTCGCAAAGGCTGGTAGCAGAAAACTGGACCAACGATGACGAAAATAAAAAATCACAACGGCATTAACCGACGTATCACCGTGAGGATGTCACTCAAAGGCGGAAGAGAGTCACAACAAGGCAGACAAGCAACAAGAAATAGCCCTTTACCCCAAAACTAATTTTCAAGGTGGGAGGCATAGGCTCTTACATGCAATCGACTGCAGCAAAAGACAGAATCAAGCAATTGCGCGACCGACACATCGCCCGCCTTCTCAATCACCTGGGACCACAGGCCAGCAGCAAAGAGCAAGAGGATATAAAGCGTTCCTTTGGCTGGCTCACGGATGATATCTGTAACGTGATCGATAAGATGAAAGATACGGACTCAATGAGGAGCAAGTCGTATGAACCAGGAAACAAAGACGACTCACGGCCAGTGGATTAAGCTTTTTCGGGATATTCTCGACAGTACACTTTGGACGCGAAGCCACAAAACCTTCAAAATCGGAATCTATTTGATGCTGAGAGCGCGATATACAGAAGAGTATCGGCGCGGAGTTCTTGTTAAGCCAGGACAATGCATGTGTACCAACCGGGAAATTGCCGAGGATTGTCAACTACGACCGAAAACGACCGAAGGGGCCCTACAAAGACTGATCGATGATGACTTTATTCTGAGTGAGTTGCCGGGCGGGCCGACAAGGGGGCGGCTTATAACTGTCAAACACTTTCTGGAATTTCAGAATTGTAATTCGGGGAACTGGGTTAAACTCCATAGAGACTTGATCGGCTCTAAGCTATGGTCCTCCCCGGACGCCGCCTTCCGGGTTGGTCTTTACTTAATTTTGATTGCCAATCACGAACCTGGCCACTTCTATAACATCCCGATCCAAACCGGACAAACGGTCCGCAGCTTAACTCGGATTGCTGAAGACTGTTGTATTACCAGAAAGGCCGCACGTTATAGCCGCGATCTGCTTCGCCGGGATGGCTTTATAACCATTGACAAGCCCAACGGGGCACAGCATGGGCACCGGATAACTATCTGCAATTACAGGGCTTATCAAAATACAGAGGAACGACAAAGGGAAAAGCAGGGCACAGGAAGTCCCACCATAGGACCCACCCAACTACCCACGAACAAGAAGGGAAGAATGGAAGAAGGAAAGAATGAAAAGAATATGGCAGCGGCAGAATCAGCACCGGCTACCGCCGGTGCTGTGCGCGGGGGCGCGCGCACGATGTCTCCCTCTCTCTTTCCCCAAACAACTGAAGATTTCTGGAAACCGGAACGCATCCCAACGCCCGATTGGAGCACTGAGGACTACGTGACGGAGTATCAGGATATCAGTGCTGCATTAGAATCCATACCGAGCTGCAATGCGGATTCGCTACGAAACACCATTGAAACACAGCCCGATCCCTTTTGGCGCTGTCAGGGATTTCTCGACTGGAAGTGTGATTTTTTAGGCTCCACCCCGCCGCCGGCGATCAGTAAACCGGCCAAGCTGCTGAGCGAGTATATGAAAACTGTGGAAAACAACCCCGCGCATCCACTCATACATAGCGAAAATTACAACATTGCGAGTATCGGGGAAGAGTTCGTTCCGATATTTCCACGCGTGTGTTGGCAAGACGAAGACTACCAAAAGAGCCTCGCCAAACTGAAGACTCAGCATCCGACGGTTCCCGAAACCGTTTGGAGCGAGGTAGAGAAGAAGCTTTTTGATTATAAAATCGGGGGGGAGAGGGCTGAGCAATATGCGGAATTCTTAAAACGCTTCTATCATAAAATAGCAAAAACAGACCCGAGCCAACTGTCAGAGCCCCGCGTGGCTTATGCAAACCTTTCGGATTGTGATTATATGTGGTATCACGGACTTGAGGAAGGATATACATATAACGATCTTGTAGAAGCCAAAATGTTTGACGCGAAATACTGGGGACTTGACGACTTCGTTGCCTTTGTCCTGGATTTACGTTTATGCAATCCGCCGATGGAGATACCCGGCCTATACCCGCCAGCGTTGCGGTATTCACTCACTTTTCAGCAGGAATATGTGGCGTGGTTTGATGTGCTCCAGGACTTATTCCGTGCAATATTTGAACAAGAGACTCCCGAAATAAGAGACTTTTTAAAGCTCCTGCGTACATATTGCCAACAAGGATCGTCTCTCGAGGAAGAAGAGTAATAAAAAAGCATACAGGTCAACCTCGTGACGAAACAACAAAAAAGGAGAGAAAAACTATGAACAAGCTATCCATTCCAGAAGGTCGCGAATTCTACACACCGGGGGAGGTTGCCGAAATTCTCGACAAACCGCGCCGGGAAATTATGAAACTGATTAGAAGAAGGGACATCCCGTGTCACCGTATGGGACCGCGAACCTTCCGAATTCGGATACCCGAATTTGAGCGTTGGGCGGCGAAAAAGGGGTATGTGTAACTTAGACTTATCTCCCCGGGTAGGGGGTATAACCGGGAAGTTCCGTGTTTAATAAACACGGTTCCTTCTCATCATCATCTAAATACCTTACGGAGTAGCCCTATGAAGAAAACCAAAGAACGGATGCGTGAGCTGTTGACCGTCAAAGACGTGGCGGCAGTCTGTCAAGTCTCTACAGATACGGTAATGCGATGGATCCGTGAGGACCAACTTACTGCCATAAGACTAAGTCGTCAAACCTTTCGAATACGGGAGAGTGACTTACAAACATTTTTGCGAGCACGGCGGACATTAAAACAGCGGAAATAAATCCCTGCGAGCTCCTCAATGGACCCCAACACTATTGGGGTCGAAGACAGCGTTGAATATTAAGGCAAGAATAAGGGAGGTGTTTAGCAAACACCAGCTTCGGAGCGAATGACATGCCAAACTCGGAAATAAGCTTGATGCAGCGAATTCGACCGATGATTTATCGGGACGGGTTTTCATTTCCTCCATAACTGATATGAAGGTTGGAAAAGTGGGTTCGGTTCCGAAAAAGATTGATTGCAAAAGTGGACCACTAAAGTGTAGGGGTCAACGACGGCAAGTAAAACAAAGGACGTAGATCTCGTCTACTCCCTCGCTCTTTTTTGAACAAGGGGAGTGCCGTAGTAGAAAAAAGAGGATAGTACATCATGCGCGGCTGTAGACCACTTACGACCGAAGAAACCCAACGGGTCGTTCGCGCCTTTGCAGGGAGAACCGCGAGGCGTGACCGGTCAATGTTTGTCTTACAGCTTACGACTGGTGTCCGAATATCTGAATTGCTCAGCCTCAACCGGGGGGATGTCCTCACGGCAGACGGGAGCCTGGTAGACCAGGTTTTAATTCGGCGTCGTAACACAAAGGGAGCTGAAGCCGGGTTGCGAAAGTCACTTCTTCCGATTGCCGGCGAAGCGCTTTCCCGCTGGCTCGAAGAACAAAAAAACCCTCCCTGGGGGCAGGTCATAGCGTCGGTCCCGCTGTTCACTACGTTTACCGGACGGCGGCTCTCGCGGCAACACGCGTACAACATATACCGAAGAGCCTACCGTCAGGCCGGATTGACGCTGAATGCACTCGGCACCCATACCCCCCGCAAGACATATGGAAATAGATTGTATGAGGCATATTTGGAACGTATGCAACGCGGCGAGAACATCGATCCTTTTCGGGCTACAAGCAGGATGCTGGCGCACAAGTCTATCGATTCAACCGAAGCGTATCTTGCTTTTCGGGAAGAACAAGCGCAGCAGTCTCTACCTGCCGTGGTTGAAGGTATAGAACTCTAAAAACCCCCCGGGGAGGGATATCATGAAAGAGATTAACCAAGGCAATAGAGGAAATGAGTTTTCAAACAACCCCTCATTCCGGGGTGTCGTTGTTGAAATAAATCCCCCTTTCGGGGTCTCGTTTCGTTTTCCGCAAACTGTGCAAAAGGAATTTAGTTGCGGATACAATGCCCCCGCTGCCGCCATTTTTTGCGGTTTCCGGGGTCTGATTCACGCGCGCGCGAAGACATTTTCGCAAGTTTTGACCGGGTCATTGAACAAAGCGGGGGGGGGGGGCATCGGGGTAGTGATCAGCGAAATGACCGATGTCAATTTAGTACAATCAAACATTCAAACAATGAGAAGCATGGGAGAAACCAAAACCGGGCGTCGATACGAAGGATTATACGGGGGGTTGCCAAATTGTACGGGTCCTTCCCGGCACCCCCTCCCCCGAGGGCACTTTCAAATATCCCGCAAAAAATGTGCAACGAAATGACCAGTTGGAATGACCATATCAGTCAAGAAACGGCGGCAAACATAGGTGAAAACACGGTTTCCTCCCGGTGATAATGATTTAACAACCTTACGTGCCGGAAGTAACAACGAAATGACCCAAAATCACCACTTTAGACACGCAGCCAAAAATCGAGAGGGGGCAAGCCAGCTTATGGCAAAACGACTAAGGAAAACAATAGCGCGACGGATACATCTAAGTGCGGGATATCTGGTAACCCTGTTCGGCTACTGTCCAGAGTGCCTGAGCGAGATTCCCGAACCAGGTCTCTATTGCCAGGTATGCTGGTGCATCCCGCCAAGGCAGCTTAATCGGAAAGAAGTTTTTAAAGCCTTTAAACGCTGTAGCAGCACAATCGAAAAAGATCCGATTTTCCTATTGTGTCCAGAGTGTGGACGCACGCGGGTTGAGGACCTCACAGAGGCAGCAGCATTCGAGAAGGTTGAGTGTCCGTTTTGCCGGAGTGAGCAGAGGAGCCTTTATCGGGTGGATTATCAATTTACCGATACTCTTTGCGATAGGTGTGAAACTCAAATTTTTGGTTTCGCGCCGGCACTTTATGAATACGTCAAGTGTAAAAGCTGCGGACATCGGCAACCGGCGCCCGCAGCACCCTTAACAGAAGACAGGATTCGATGAAACGCCCGACGCTGAAACAGATAGCGCAGGAGTTCCAAATAAGCATCGACTTTGCGCGGCGTCTTCGTGCCAACTATGAACCGGCCCACGTTGACCGCATGCGGTCGTTCCGGACGTACATCCGAAAGCTGGTAAACCGCGCGCTGCATCACGGCGAAGATCACCCCAGTTTGCGGTCATGCAAAAACGCTTATCGGAACGACAAAAGTTGACACTGCACAAGACACGACTTACTTTGACAGAGTAAAACGGTTGTATTGAAAAAACACTGGAAAAGGAGCTTAACAATGGCAGGAAAAGTCAGCTACACGATTGTGGCCGAAGACGATAAGGCACAGAGGCAGGTCAACAAGTTTTTCTACAATATGGAAAAACGCAGCAAAGAGTCCAGCCAGGGTATTCAACGAATGAACGACCGCTGGGCCAAGATGGGTAAGACGATTATGGGGCTTGCCGGGGCTGGCGGCGCGATCGGCATATTCACGCAAGCGATAGCTGCAGCGCGGCGCGAGATGGAAGAGCTGGAAAAAACACGCCGCAAGGCGATGCAGACCCAGCTCACTGCTCAGCAATTCAGGGCCCAGGCGATGGAGAACGCCCCAAACACAAGCCCCGAGCGCATGGATACGATGCAGCAAAGGATTGGTAAAATTCCGAATACCACACGCAGGCAAAACTGGAAACTCATATCCCAGCTTATGAGTTCCAGAGGCGCTGCATCGATTGAACAAGTCGAGAGCGCCGGTAAAACAGCGTCCCGGTTCGCGGCACGAACAGGCGAAGATCCTACCACGCGAGGCGGCGCTATTCTGGATGTTCTGAATATCACGGGGAAGGAATCGGGAAAGGCAGCAATGGGATCGCTCTTACAGTACAAGGCTGAAACGCCGATTGCGAGCACCGAAAAGGTCTTCTCCCGGATCGGGGACATAACGTCCATGGCGCGCCGCAAAGGCGTGGACTATGAAACAGCACGGGAAGCAGGAGCGTCCTTCGCGACCTTGATGCAGGATAAGCAAGGCGAGAAGAGCGCGACCGCCGCACAGAATTTCGTCCAACGCATTATGGATCTGGATCCTACGAAGAATACGCCATTCTGGGAGCGCTTGAGCAACTTACAGGATAGGTATCAAAAGATGTCCCCCGAAGAGCAAAAGGCACTCAGGAAGAAAATCGGCGGCTCGGCCCAGGCGAAAACATCAATAGCAGGTCTTCTCCGGGGTGATGACGAGGCCATGAATGTTGTGTCCAATATCCGGAAGAACATAACAAAAATGGGGCCTGAAACCGCCGACTATACAAAGCGCGAACTTGAAAATATGTCAACGCCGCTTCTCAAGGTCGCGGGCAGTTTTAAGTCGACGTCCGATGAACTGCAAAACCTGAATCGCCAGGGCGCAATGTGGAATAGACTAAAAGAAGGATACACTAATATCATTCAAGCCCTGGAATCCAAAGGATACCACGAACGGCAATTGCGGGAAAAGGGTTATAAGTGGTCCACTGTGGTCGAACAAGAGGACCCGATCAGATACATCAATAACAAGCTGCAAACGATAAAAGAGGACCTACTTCGCGAAAAAGAGTGGTCATCCGCGGGCGCCGGCAGCAGATGGCTGCACAAGAAAACCGGCGGTCTGATTGGCGATCCGGAAATGGGTATAAAAGTAAAAAACGAGGCTTATGCGCCTGAGCAAGGCCAAGCGATCGCGCAATTGATTTCCGATCTGCGGGATGTCATTAAAGAGAATACAGACGCTTCACGCGAACAAACTGAAGCCGAGCGGGAGAAGACAGCAGGCACCACCGTTCCCACACAACAGACTGGAGCGGAGGCAGTAAACAATTAGCAGCGCGCGCCCATCGCGTTGCTAAGGCGGGGGGTTGCAGGCAATTTAAGGGGCCCCTCCTTCCCCTTCCCCCGCCCCTTTTTCTGACAAGGGCGGCGATAGTGCTTCACAGGCGGCGGATTACAGCCTACGGCTCCTTTCACTTCCTTCTGTTTGTCCGCCGCCTCTTTTTCTATTGCTTTGACTTTTCAGAAAATATGTGTTACAGTATAAATAGCACTTCCGGAAAAGATGTGCTGGGCCGGGCAAGCCCATATACGGAAAAATAAATACAATCATTCTGGCCGTCGTTGGCAGACGCCGCTCATGGGAGCCTATCCGTAGGCAATTGCCCCCCGTGCAGCGGCGTTCTACTTTCGGCGGCCTTTTTTATGGAGGTGCTCTATGTTACACGGGTTAATGGTTGAAACAGTCACGTATTCTCACAGAGAGGGACCAGGGCAGGTTCTACAAGAAACGCCTTCCGATCTCGATCTTGCCTTCGAAGCAGCAGCCAATTTGCCGCTGCAGGCTGGTTCTAAACCAGGTCACGCGCGCGTTTTGTACAAACAAAGACAGGAGGATTTTTTCGGCGTCATACATTGGCAGGAGGTCGCGTTTTTTGAGTGGGACCCGGATACGCAGATTGTCCGCCGGTACGTCGCAGAGGAAGCTCTGTATCAATGCGAATGGCGACGTCAAGCGGGGTACAATCACGCCGGCAATGTCACTGAAGCAGGCGAATACGGCGAACCTCGCGTTGTAAAAGCCCCCTCTGTTGACGATATCGCAGACGTCCCAGAACGCGTGAAAGCCGCTGATTCTGCGCCGGACGAAGTGACAACCCAAAGCCCGCAAGAGGAAGATAACATATAAACTCGTAGCTATGCAAACGGTGTCCAGTAGTAACGACCCCCTAAACAGAATTCGGGCCGGAGAGGATTCGTGGGCGGTGTTTTCCATTCCCCGCCGCTCTTCCCAATATTCCTTCCCGGCCCTTTCCTCAATACAAAAGGAGCCCAAATTATGGAATTTGAAGTCATCGCGGATTTGACCGAAACCCGGAAGGACGGATGGAAGATGACCGAAAGGACCAGCGAGTTTTATTCTTCGTTGGAAGAAGCGTTTTTTCAAGCTGCCATGCTTGCCTACCCAGACTATTCCGGTCTGCCAGAAAGTGAAATTCATTCGGATGGAAGCTATGTCTATATTTATAACAATGATAACAAGCCAGAACAGCTTGCTTTTTTTCGTTATTTTATAGCCACTACCCGAAGACTGATGCGTCGTATCGTCGCTCCCAAGCTTATCAAGCGTTGCGTGCCATACCTGAAAAAGCACGAGATAGTACCCGATTCAGTTTTTAACATGCGGAAGCAAGGATTCTACGTATGCGCCACGCCTCCTGGGTATCCGACGACACACGGAAGACTGGCCAACCGCGGAAAAGCAATTAAATGCCACTGCGCCAGGTGGTTCGAGACTTTGACAACCTTGGAACGGCGATTGGCGGACGTAATCTGTCTAAGGGATGGTCTATCGCCCCATTCAAAAGTTTACAAAAAAAGTGAGGGTGGGTTGGCATTACGGAACTTACTCATTGAGGATAGAATCGCGCCTGAACGAATAAACAACGTGTTGGATTTTTTGGCGCGGAATACAGATAAACGGATCCCCAAAATCCGGTCGTCACAAGCATTGCGAAACCATTTCACTGAGCTCGAATGGTTAATGGAGGAGCGCGAATATGGCGAAGAGAAGAAGAAATATATTGAGAATGTTGAACAAAGCGAGGAACAATCTTACAGATACTCGGTGATCGGACATAAGTAAGGTCATCCGAGGCGAACATGCTGTATCGTGTAAAACAAAACAAAGGGAAGGGTTTATGGAAACGCAGGCGTTACCGAAGCAAGGTGTCTCTATGGTGAGAGAACAGTTTCCTGTTACGAGAATGTCGAAGGATGAAACCCAAAAGCGGGCGGAAGAACTGCGGGACGCCATAGAGTATCACAATTATAGGTACTATGTCCTGGACGATCCGGCTCTGAGCGATGCTGATTATGACCGACTCAAAGCGGAATTGAGCGCGATAGAAGAACGTTTCCCGGAATTGCTGACATCGGATAGTTTGACGCAACGCGTGGGGGCGCCGCCGGCAGAGGAATTCGACACGACGGAACACGAAGTCCCTATGCTCAGCCTGCAG
>CAJXKU010000085.1 GCA_913055945.1 uncultured Lentisphaerota bacterium
AAAAGTGAATCCGGCGCGACGGCCATCGAATATGCGATCATAGCCGTACTGGTTTCGATAGGCATTATAGCTGGCGCCACTGCAATAGGCGAACACACCTTGGCTTCCTTTGTAAGTGTTCAGGAAGGCTTCTCAGACTAGTTGTCACATCCCGGCAAGTTCTGGGGCGTCATGCGGAAGGCGCCCAAGGGCGGCGCACTCGATCCCATCGACGCGGACATCAATCGCATCATCGCGATGGTCCGTGCCCGGGTCGAGCATCCGTTCCGCGTGCTCAAGCGCCAGTTCGGTTATCTGAAGACCCGCTACCGGGGGTTGGAAGTCGATTGTCCTACTTGTCTGCGCGAAGTTACAATTCCTTCGGTTAACTTGTCCGCCGGGGATCAGCTCAGTGGATACCGGATTGAACGCCTATTGGGCGCCGGCAATATGGGGGAAGTATATCTCGCCACCCAGCTCAGTCTGGACCGCCCCGTGGCGTTGAAGATTCTTCCGCCTGATCTGGTGCATTCCACCGAAGGGATCGAACGTTTCCGCAACGAAATCCGTATTTTGGCGAAAGTGAATCACCCCGATGTTGTAGCCGCATTTGATGCTGGAGAGGACAAAGGTCTTTATTACCTCGCCATGCAGTATGTGGCGGGTAAAGAATTGGGGACACTGGTCCAGGAGAACGGGCCGCTGAACGAACAGGATGTCTTGAAATACAGTTGGGCTGTAGCAGACGCACTGAAGACCTTCTGGAATGAGCACGGGATTCTTCACCGTGACGTCAAACCTGACAACCTAATGCTTGATGAAGACAATGCGGTCCAGCTCCTGGATATGGGCATCTCGGTCAATGTCCAGGAGAACGCCAGGAAGACGAATGACGGCGCGGTGATCGGTACACCTTACTATATGAGTCCGGAGCAGGCCCGGGGAGAGCGCGATATAGACCATCGTGCAGATATGTATTCTCTTGGGGCCACGATGTTTTATCTGCTGACCGGGAGGGTTCCTTTCGAAGGCGGAAATGCGCAGGAGGTTTTTGCCCGATTGGCAGCAGACCCGGTGCCTTCTGTCAGGGACTTCAGGCCTGAAGTTTCTGAGGAATGCGCGGAGCTTATACAGCACACTATGGCCAAAAATCGTGACGATCGGCCCAGTACCTGGGAGGAATTCATTGAAGACGTTAAAGAGGTTTCCGAAGAAGGCCGAAGAAAGCCAAGGCCTTCTGTTGCCGGGAGAGAAGATGAAGAACTGCAGCAGGTGCCTGCTGAAAGCTGGCTGGCGCAAGTGCGGGCATGGGGGCGCCAGCCGGTCCGCCACCAAAAACGGGCAGCGGTGATTACCACCTTCCTTGTGTTGATTGGCGGCGTGTCTCTCGGCGTAGGTGCGTTCATGTTGACCAATGAGGGGCCGGAAGAGCGAGACTACGGCGGTTCGACGGGAAAAGAGGTGGTTGCGGGTGAAGAAAAAAAGAAAAAAAGGGAAGCGGAGAGCGAACGTACAGACACGGAGAAAGAAAAGAACCGGAAAAAGATTGCTGAGAATCTCAGCAAGATCAGGAAGTATCGACAGAAATACCCCCAGGATTACGGTGAACCTATTCGTGCCTTAAAAGCGCTCCGAAAGAAAGTGCAGGAGCTCCCCGGAAAGCCTTACCTGGAAAAGGTAACCAGTATGCTTGCGGAAATAAAGAAAGACAGGAAAAAAGCCATTGACGAAGCCTTTGAAAGTCTTAAGCAACGAGCGCAGAAGGAGTTTGAGCAGAACGGTATCCGGTCGGCGATCGCCGTGTACGAGGATTATGCGGGACCATTTGCAGAAAAACTCGGTTCTCGTATGGAAAAAGAGAAACGTAGGTTGCAGGAAAAGTACCGTGAGGCCGTGGAATCAGCTTTTGAAAAGTTACAACAGCGGGCCCAGCAGAAAAAGGAAGCTGAAGGTCTCGGCGCAGCGATTGCTGAGTACCGGGGCTACGAAGGGCCCTACGCCGATAAGTTGCAATCTCGTATCCGGGAACAGCTGAAAAAATTGCAGAATGCGATGAAAGAGAAAAAACAGCGCGAACGTGAGCGAGAACGGAAAAGGCGGGAAAAACTCAAAGAATTGCGAGAGACGGTGGCCCGGCAATTATTTGAAGGGAATATCAGTCAAGCAAAAATAAGCGTGCGGGAAGTTGAATCAAGTGAGTTGTTTGATAAAAGGGAGGAACGGCTTGAGACAATAAAAAGATGCGTCAAGGTGGTGCAAAAGATCCATCCGCGTATTTGTCAGTCGTTGCGCGAAGATGCGGAATCCGGGGAAACGGTGAAATTGCGTCTGGCAGAGAAAGACACTGCGGTTAAAGGTAAAGTGGTAAAAGTTACTGCTGGTAATACCATCGTGATCGATGCCTTGATAGATTCAAGCAAAGGAGGCGCGGGTACGATTCGCAAGAGATATGCCCTGGAAAAACTTTCGGCAAAGGAAAAAATAAAGCGCCTCGATGGGCCTGAGGAGCCAGCCTACGCCGTGGCTAAAGGACTTCTGGGGGCTTGGTCCGGCCACATGCTTGCAGCGGCTCATTACTTGCGTCGTGCCCAGGGGGGCTCCCTGGAAAAGTTGGTGAATGAAATCTTATCCCACGTGGAAGACAAATCTCCGGCAATTCACAAAAAATCCGCTCAGCTGACCTGGAAAAAGTTGCTTAAAAAGCTTGGAGAAAAAGCGGGTAGCTCGAAAAGTGAGCTTATAGAAAAGGTGTGGGAGAAAAGCTGGCCCGAAGAGGAAAAAGATAAGATGCGAAACTGGGCGCAGCGTCTGAGGACACGTTACAGAGACACGGGGATCGTCAGCAGGTACAACGCTGTGATAGAAGCAGTTTACGACCGGATGAAGGCGGATTATGAAAGAGATATTGAGGTTGCTTCGGCGGAATTGAGCGAACGTTTGAAACAAAAGAACGAAGGAAAAGCAGTTAATCTGACAGTCAAGCGGACTGACGATGGGCGAATAGCTGTGGACTTGAGCGGCGCTGAAAAGCTGGAGAATATTCAGCCGTTGGCCGGCCTGCCTATGGCCGAATTGAACCTGAGTCGTACCTCTGTGAAGGATCTGGATCCTCTGGAGACTATGCCGTTGCGTAAACTGAATCTTGCTCATACGCCCGTAGAGGACCTGGGGGCCCTGCTTGGTAAGCCGCTGAAGACATTAAAGATTCACGGAACCAGTATTCGTGATCTTTCTGTTCTTTCACCGCTTATAACCTTGAAAACAGTCACATTTCCGGATGAAGCTGAACCCAAAAAGGCGCTGAAAAACCTGGATGTAGAAAAAGTGGGCGTATCCGGCGATCAGCTTATGACGCTGGAGGAATACGGAAAGCACCTTCGGTCACAGAAGGTCAAAGAAAAAGAGACCGAGCTGGAAGAAAAGCTCAAAAAGCTTCGCAAAGAATTGCAAAAAGCGAACCGGGTGGGGTTGGAGCAGCAGGACAATAATTTCCGTTTTCAGTTTGAGGTGGACGCGGACTCGTTTTGGAAGGACGAAGTCTTAGTCTCTGTAGATATGGCCTACAATAAAGGGATCAGCGATATAGGTCCGCTTCAGGGAATGCCTGTAACCGACCTGGACATCCGTCAGACTTCTGTCGTGGACCTTTCACCTTTGAAGGATGTGCCGCTGAAACATCTGAAAGCGGATAAGACAGAGATCCGGAATCTTTACCCGTTGAAGGGGAAAGCGCTGAGAACGTTGTATGTAAAACGAGCGCCGGTGGTGAATCACAGGATTATCAGCGGAATGCCGCTGAAAAATCTGTCGTTGAGTGGGGAACGTGTGAAAGATGAGGGAATTCTCGACGGGTTGAGGCTGAAGAAACTCTATTTACACAAAGTGGGATTCGACGATTATGACTTCCTTAAGGATATGCCCTTAACACATTTGGAAATCTCGTGGTCGTCATTTTCAAAGTTAAGGTATCTGAAGGGTAAAGAGCTCAGAAGCCTGGATATTCCGGGTGCTGCGATTGACTCCCTGCGCTCCATTAAGGGGCAGCCTCTCAGAACACTGGATATAAGGCGTACAGCGGTAGACAGTCTCGCTGTGGTGGAAGGGATGCCGTTGAAACATTTATGGATTTCTCACACGCAGGTGGACGACCTCAGTCCACTGAAGAGAGCGGCTGAACTGCGACGGCTGTATATGTCGAAAACCCTTGTCGATGATCTCAGCCCCTTGGAAAATATGCCGTTGAGGGTTTTGTGGGCGGATAACATGCCGAATCTGGGCAACAAGGATATCAAGTCTTTGGCGGGACTGCCGCTGGAGAAACTTTTCCTGCACCGCAGCAAAGGCGTTACTGACGTGAGCCCGCTGAGTGCTTGCAAAAAGCTGAAATATTTGACGGTACCTCGTTCGGTGGAGCGGATGGAAGGTCTTCGCGAATTACCGGACCTGAGTTACATCCAGTATGATTTCAATTGGGATACTCGTTGGCACCAGCCGGCCAAAGTATTCTGGGAAAAGTGGAGTGAAGGAGGGTAAAACCGTTCATTCTTCTGAATTCGAACTGGCGGGGAAAGAATCGTACTTAAAATGGAGCGGGTGACGGGAATCGAACCCGCCTGACCAGCTTGGAAGGCTGGGGCATTACCACTATGCTACACCCGCTCTCGATGTACTGTCTATACAATAATCCGCCCGTTGCTGTCGTCAAGTGGGATAATCGGAAAGGTAACTGCGGTAGATGGCCTTTAATGTATGAATAAAATTCCCCGCCTTTTGGACGGGGGCTACCGATCGGCGAAGCCGATCTTTCGGAGTGCGGCGCGCTCCGTGCGCCGCTTTGTACTGTCTGCAGGCACTGCGTGCAGGCATTGCATGCAGTCTGAGAAATACAGCATGGATGTTGATGACAGGCTGACCGCAGTTCCAAAGCGCGGCAGAAACCGTAGCGCACTCCAAAGATAGCCTTGCGGCTATCGTGCATATACTGATCGGCAAAGGCGATCTCTGGAGTGGCTGTAGCCTTGGTACGCGGCGGCCTGGCGCGGCGCCATTCTCTGGCATATGGGGTAGGCCGAACCAGGCTTCGGCCGAACCATACAACGAAACAAGGACAATCCGAAACTCTCCTCGGGGGGGATCAATGCCACGCCCCGTGGGCGGGGTTTTTGATTGCCCGTGACTAAATTTTCAGCAAGGACTTCAAGTTTCTGCTGAGATCAAGGTGCGTGTGAATGTCACTCCTATTAAAGTCCAGGGTGGTCCCGTATGCCACAGGCCGATCTGTGCGGCCGTGAGTTCCCTTTACGCGGGCGTCATTCATGCTGACGAGATTGGGTAGACGTCCGAAGAATAGTTCGCACGGATCAAAGCCGATCTTGTTGTGGATATCCATATGGCAGGCGTAGTCGGGCGCATGGCGGTCTTCATACCACCATTTATAGGAGAACCATGCTTCCGGTTCGGCCACAGCCACCAGGTCCCCAGCGTGGGCGTGCTGCTGGGCGCTGTTCTCCCACACCTGTTCAACGCCGTCGGTGTTTTCCAGCATCGACTGCATGTCGCTGAGGTTTACGGATGCGTCATTCCGATATATATGGGCAATCTGGTGGTCAGCTATGGCTACGGCCGGCGTATCGTAGAGGTCAGGATACTCCATGCCTTTGACGTTTCTGGTCCGAAACAGTCCATGTTCCCGCAGTACCCGATTGAGTCGTACCGGTTTTGAGGCCGGTTCGATGGAATAATCCCCCCAGATAAGTACAGAATACCCAGCATGCTCCGCAGCGGCAATCAGTTTCTGAAGACACTGGACAAGCTGGTTGACAGCTTTTTGTAAACGCTTTTCCTCATGCGGGCCGTATTTCTGTAGGCCGTAATCCAGATGCGGAAGATAGGTCCAGAGCAGGTCAGGCGCCGATTGCGTGTCGGATATCAGAGCAGCGGTGGCGTCAGTGATCCATTTGGTTGATTTAAAGGAAGCAAAAGGTCCCCAGTAATGAAAAAGGTTGAAAGAGCGTCCCACCCGTCGGATAAGATCGTGATAAAGACCGGGGGGGCGGGTGTAACAGTCCTGCACCAATCCCCCGCTGTGTTTGTGAATCGGGGCCGGCGACAGTACCACATCGAGCGACTCGCCCAGGCTTTGCTGAACGCAGAATGTGCCCACGGTTCCGCCTGATGCTCGAAACTGGTCCCAGATACGAGCCCCCTCCACCTGCGCGGCCGACTGTTCCCAGAAAAATGCTTTTCTGAGTTGTCTTTCAAAGTACCCGTTGCTGGTCATGCCGTGTTGCTCAGGGGCTAATGCCGTGCGCAGGGACGCTTGGGCAGTACAGGTCACTGCCGGGAAGACCGGCGTCAGGCGGTGAAAAGTAAGCGGAAGTGTTGAGAATGCGTCGGGAAAACGTTCAACCAGATCATAGCCTAGGGCCGCTACCTGGATAACGAGAATCCGTGGTTCTGCGGATGAATTCATAAAGGCTCTTTCTGTTTCTGTCTGTTCACAATACGGTATTACCAAGGTATTTTACCTTCTGTTACGTTCGCGTCTACGGTATGAGCGGATACTTCCTCGGTGTTCCTTCGAGCGTTTATGGTTACCCGCTTAACTCGTCTTGAGGGCGGGGGTAAAGTGGAGTCAATGAATGGTGAGCTGCTGGTAAAAAGTCGTCAAAACGTTGTTTGGCGGAGGAGGAAAGTGACATTATGGCCACGGAAAAATGGTTTTTGTGGCACGACGGGGCCCATCGTCCTGCCTGGAATATGAGTACTGACGAAATCCTGCTGGCTACTGCAGACAGACGCCGGGCACCTCTGCTTCGGTTTTATCAGTGGGACCGGTCTGCAGTCACGATCGGATATGTTCAAAGTTTCGACGCTGTTACTAAGACCGGGGTTGAGGTTGTGCGTCGACCCACCGGTGGTGGCGTTGTTGATCATGAGCAGGACTTTACCTATTCCGTTGCAATCCCACCCTCCCACTGGTTGGTAAGACTGAATCGGATGGAGAGTTATCACTACATCAATCGCGCTGTCGGATACGGTCTCAGTCAGTTGGGGGTTACGCCCAGCATGGCAGAAGAACAGATTCCCCGTCACGTGGATCGGACAACAATGGTCTGCTTTGAGCAACCAACGCGTTATGACGTGCTGGCGAACGATCAGAAAGTGGCGGGCAGTGCGCAGCGACGTACGAGGGATGGTATCCTCCATCAGGGCAGTGTGTTGCTGGATGAATTGGACACCTCCTTCGACAATGAACAACTTCAGGCCAGCATAGAAGCGGGCTTTGTGGAGGTTATGGGGGCTGAGTTTTCACCGTTTACCCCCGATAGATCCTTTCTGGATGAGATAGCGGCTGCAGAACAGGAACGTTATTCGGCATCGGAATGGATACAGCGACGCTGAGTCCGCCGCAGGATTGTGGGTGATAGTATCAGAGCAGGATTTTCTCTGAAGGGCAGGGGACACCGAATTTCCCGAAAGCGAACTGAAAGCGACGTCCTTATGTGAGCGGGAATGGGGGGCTCCCGGATATCTTCTGTAACAGTACGAATTGCACTGTCAGGGTTGAAAAGGTGCAAGAGCTGCGTGTACATATATGCGTGATCTCAATTATTCCGCGGAAATGCACTTCTCTCACGCTTCTTCCGGCGAGAAGAGGCAACGTGCGTATCCTGAGCATGTTCGGAAAACGGCGATAAATGGAAAAAACAAATGATCGGCGTTAAGCTGATGACAGGGTTGGCAGCTGATATTGGCCCGGCGGATCTGATCCTGGTCCTCGGCGTGGCTTGTCACGCCACGCTTTTGGCTTACATCCCCCAACCGCGATGGAAAGCGTTTTTTTATGCTCTGCCGGTGCCGTTTACGCTGGCAATGGTGGCTGTCGGACAACCTGTGAATGTAACTCACGTTCTGGGACTTCCGGTGGTCTTTCTTTTTGCTCATCTGGTGCGCATATTATACAATCGGGGAATCTCCATTGTCCTTGCCATTGTCTTCGCCGGAGCGGTTTACTGCCTTATCAGCGGAAGTGTGGCTCAGGTTGTCCCCGTCAACAGTGCTTCGTTCTGGGGGATGCTGGGGGCGGTATTCCTCGCAGGAGCCTTCCTGCATCGTACGCTGCCGCAGCGCCGGGAACCTCCGCACCGGAGTCCGATGCCGGTCTATTTCAAATTCGTGATTATCGTATGCGTGATAAGCGGCCTGTTAGTGCTTAAAGATTTTCTGGAAGGATCCATGGCATTCTTCCCCATGGTAGGGGTGGTTGCTGCATACGAATCCCGATTCAGTCTATGGAGCTGGGCGCGACAGATTCCCATTCTCATGCTGGGAATGATCGGTCTTCTCGGGGTGGCTCGGTTGTTACAGCATGTTCTGCCGCTTATTCCGGCATTGGTTTGCGGATGGGGAGTGTTTCTTGTGATTGTTGGGGTGATGACTCGGAGGATGTGGGCCAAGGCACGGACTTAACTGCTTCGCGATTCACCAACCGGCAAAACGTGTCTGCTGAACGGCTGAGTTACTACTTTCTTTGGGTATTTTCCGCCCACAGACCAGGCGCTAAGAACACGTGGACCGTCCGAGAGTCAGAATCCCGAGAGCACCGCTGCACCGCCACACTGAGACCCCCACCCCTGCCTGCTGCATCGACACACCGGCACACTGATCAGATCTACTGCTTTTTAATCCGCAATCCCTCCGTATCCGAGGAATCCAGGTCTAAACCGGACGATTCTTCCTGCGGGTTAATTGCGATATCATCGGGGATTTCATAGGTCGGCAAGTAGCGATAGTACACCTGCAGAGTGAGCGCAAGCAACGAGGTTGTATACCAGGGGCCCAGGAAATCGCGCTGGTCTTTGGGCATTTCCCAATGTCCGTCCGATTCCTGCCATTCCACGATTTTCTCCGGATATTTCCTGTTCCATTTATCCCAGCTGTCCTCACCGCCATGGAACATAGCCTGCGTTAAATAGTACCAGGAATAAACGGGCCAATCTCCGGGCATGATCTTTTTCTCATCTTCCCTCGTTTCAGAAGATTCGTCCCATCGGAACGGCATCTCGTTTTCCACTTTCTCCAATGCGACCCGAACTTCACGCGAATTTCTCTCACCTAAAAGCTGTAGGGCGAGAATTCCTGCACTCTGCATTGCCCATCCGCCGCGACCTGGACTTTTATAACCAAAGTTGCCGTTTTTATAAGCAACATCTTTTACAAACCTCACGGCGTCGTGAATAGCCTGCCCCATGCCGGGAATCTTTATGCCGGCTGCATACCCCGCTTTCAACGCTTGTATCTGCCATCCCGTTACGGACAGATCCCAGCGAGAACCGCCTTCATCGGCGTTAGCACCGGCGTCATAAGCATAATTCCATGCGCCGTTTTTCTGTTGCCCTTCGAGAATCATTTTCAGCCCTTTGCGGGCAGGGGCTTTGAGAAAAGGCAGCTTGGTCATACCGTAAGCTTCAGCCAACGCATACGTCTCGATGCCGTTGATATACGCGTGGGGGCGACTGTCAACTTTGTCTTTGTTCATCATATGCTCTTTCAGATAGTGAATCGCCTTGCGCACGGTGGCTCCGAACTCCTCCGATTCACCGGGGGTCTCTCCGTGAGCAAGAAATGCCAGCAGAGCAAAGGATGAGAAAGCGACAGGACGTTTACATTCCCGTCCCTCGTATTCGCCCCACGAGCCGTCACTCTTCTGAGTGCGTTTGAGCCAGCGCAAAGCGTCCAGTACCGCCTCTGTTTCTTTTTTCGATCCACCCCGTTTTTTAACCGCCTTTTCTCGTTCACCATCCTCACGGGTCCCGAAACCAGGTACGTTTTCATCGTTGTTGTTAAAGTTTATGTCCGGCGCGGGATCTATGGTTACGGTGGTATCAGACTGCGGTTTCGAGTCCTCACTTATGCTTCTCTCAGGAGGCTCTTCGGGGGATTCTTTGGAAATCTCCGTCTTATATATCTCAGGAGCGGCCTTTTTTGCTTTGTTTTTCAGTTCTTTCTGTTTTTTCAGTTTTTCCCGGCTTTTGGGTTCAATCTCCTTGTAATCCGACGGCTTGGTACTTATTTCAATATCATCGTCCTCTTCTTCGAATTGCGGCACGATCAGCAAAGCAGCCACGACAGCGGCAACCAAGTGCACACCAGCGGATATGGCCGGCCCCACCAGTCGGCGCCGACGTTCTTTTCTTTCGTGGTCTTCAAGCATCTCCTCATATTCTTCAAACAGACCGTGCTCCTGAACTTTTTCTTCTTCTCGGTCGAGATTTTCTTTCGCCATAGCCGTACCTCCGTGGTTTGGTTCAGTTCCCACTGAGTACTGATCCGACCTTTTTTATTAATTCTAACACAGCTATGTACCTTTTGCAAAATAACAATTCAGGAACAGGGTTTGTGACAGGGGGAGGGTGGTTTATAAGGATCAGAAATCAAGCGCCTACGCGGTTTTGGTGACAAGCCGGATGCCTGATCATGCGGTATTTTGCAAATGTAATGCAACAGTTTTTAACCACTGCGATAGCGAGGTCATCACCTCAGGCGCCACGCCCTGACGGGCTGAGCGCCTGAGTTGCTGCAGGCTGATACCACGTGTGATTCCGGCTACCAGGTTGCTCAGTATGGTGAATACGGACGCAACGGGTCGAGGGGACTCTCGCCCTCCGGAAGAACAATGCCGGAATTGCCGGCATCCGTGGTATCACTTTCACTTTCCGCGAGCACAATATTCCATTTCTGCTTTCGGGATTCTTTAAGTATCTTGCGCGGAAGCCGTTCAATAACAGACGCAGAGCGAGTGTTTCGGTCCCGAATCAAGATATCTGATCTTTCCGCGGGGATCGCTAACTTAGTAGACGTTATATCTGATTTCAAATTGACAATCTCATGTTATTGGACAAGTAAAGTTGCATGGAGTGAAACGATACAGTATGGTCCCATTAGGCAAGTGGCGGGCGCAGAAGCGAAAGAATATTGCACAGATTGGAAAAATGCAACAGAAAAGGACAAGGTATGGCCGCAGAAGACGAAAGACAAGGTGATATTGAGCAACCGGAACAGGTTCAGGACAGTGGGCAGTCCGGAAGCATACCCGCAATTTATTTGTGGCAGTCGATTGTGGTCACGTTGTTGTGTTGTCTGCCGCTGGGGATTCCGGCAATCGTGTTTGCGGCTCAGACGAATTCCCATATCGCTGCCGGGAATATGGCGGAGGCACAAAAAACATCGGAAAAAGCGCGGACGTGGTGCTGGATTGCCTTCGCGGCGGGAATTGTGGGGGTAATCGGTTTTATTGTCGTGTCAGTATTCATGGGGGGACTTGCTGCGGCTGTCGTTGCCGCCTTTACGGCTCTATTCGCTGGTGTCGCGGCAGGTTGAAGGAGATGAGAAATATTCAGGCTCCCATAAAGTGGTTTGCCCTTGGCTTTACGGGAGCCGGCGCGGCTTTGTTTCTATATGTGAAAAATCCGGCCGGCGTTGAGCTGATTCCGCCGTGTCCATTTCGAGCTGCCACGGGATTATATTGTCCGGGATGCGGGACGCTCAGGGGATTGCATGAGCTTCTTCATCTGCGCGTGTTGCAGGCCATGCATTACAATATCCTTATGGTTTCATCGCTGCCGTTAGTGGCGGCGTTGGCAGGGTATGATGTGCTGGGGCGACATCCTTCTCAGCGGAGCGGATTTGTGTATGCTTACGTCTGCACGGTCCTGATCTACTGGGTAGGGCGAAATTTGCCGTGGCTCCCTTTCGTGCATTGGGCACCATCGGTTTGAGACTGCTTTGCAGCAAACATCAGTACCACTGGATACTTATTGAGAGTTAGCATTTACTATGACGCGTTATGTTGCGAAAAAAACAGATGATTCAGGTCAAATCTGTCTTGGTGCGGGCTTATAGAAAGCGATTACGCAACATAGCGCCGGGCACTACATAACTCACTCAGATGAGCAAGCCGCACGCCATGGTATTAAAGTTGTTGAGGTAGGTGTCCCCACGACACTGGTAACCCTTATGAAGTGCGCTTACAGCGCACAGAATGCAGGGGACCTTCTGTACCCACGGGTTCACACCCGTGGACCCGCCTGGACCGCTTTGCCGTCCGCCTTGGATGGTGTGCCGGTGAATTAATGAATCAGTGAATCGGTTATCAGTTATTATTGGATCACGGCGTTCAGCGTTCGGAGTTCCTCGTTTCTCTATTCCGTTCTTCGTGTTCCTGTGCATCTGACGTAGGCCGTGTTTCGCCGAAACCGGCCTGATATGGCTGCGAAAACAGCGAGTAGTCGATGGCTCGGTGTTAAGCGATCGCTTGACGGACTTCAACATTCAGTATTGTTTTTATTTTCCAGTAAAACCGCTTCGCGGTCCGGCAGATGTTTAACCTAAAATCCGCAGTAGAAAAACCAAAGGGTGTATAATTTATTGGTTTATAAGGTGTTGGTTCATTAGAACGTTT